>JANQQS010000182.1 GCA_028284955.1 Myxococcota bacterium
CTCCCCCCAGCGTCAACGGACGCCGGACAAAGTGCGCCAACTCCAACGCCGGCTGTGGACCGCGGCCAAGCGGTCTCCGGAACGCCGTTTCCACGCCCTGTACGACCGCATCTATAGGGGTGACGTCCTGTGGGAGGCGTGGAGACGAGTGAAGCGCAACAAGGGCGCGGCGGGTGTCGATGGTCAGACGCTCGCCGCGATCGAGGAAGCCGGTGTGGATCGATTCCTGGAAGAGATCCATCAGGACTTGCTCGATGGGGCGTACCGGCCGGCGGCGGTGAAGCGGCAGTACATCCCGAAGGCCGATGGAAAGCAGCGACCGTTGGGCATTCCGACGGTCCGAGACCGTGTGGTGCAGATGGCCACGAAGTTGGTGCTGGAGCCGATCTTCGAGGCGAATTTCCGCCCTTGCTCGTACGGCTTTCGGCCTCGTCGAAGCGCGACGGACGCGCTGGAGACGATCCGAAAGCAAGCGGCGAAGGGTGAGAACTTCGTCTTCGATGCGGACATCCAGGACTTCTTCGGGAGCCTCGACCACGAGCGGTTGATGCAGCTCGTAGGGCGCCGGGTTTCGGACCGCCGCGTGCTCAAGCTGCTGAGGCAGTGGCTGAAGGTCGGCGTGCTGGAAGATGGGATGGTGCAAAGCGCGGTGGCGGGCACGCCGCAAGGCGGTGTGATCTCTCCATTGCTCGCGAACATCTACCTGCACGTCCTCGACGAGATATGGTCGCGCAAGTACGCCCATCTGGGCACGCTCGTGCGCTACGCCGATGACTTCGTGATCCTGTGCCGGTCACGGAGGAACCGGGACGAGGTCGAGCGCGTGGTTCGCCGCGTGTTCGAGTACCTGAAGCTGCGGTTGCACCCGGACAAGACGAAGCGCCTCGACCTCAGATGGGGCAAGGAGGGCTTCGACTTCTTGGGCTGTCATCTGCGCAAGCGGATGTCGGGCCCGCTGTGGGAGAAGAAGCGCAAGCGCATCTACTTCCTGCATCGATGGCCCTCGCAGCGAGCGATGCGCTCGTTGCGGCAGCGCATTCGGGCGCTCACCGGCCGGAACTGGAACTGGGTGAAGGACGTCCGTGTCCTCATTCAGAAGCTGAACCCGATCCTGCGAGGATGGGGGGGCTACTTCCGTACCGGGAACGCCGCGAAGAAGTTCAACCAGATCGACACATATGTGTGGCGCAGGCTCCGCACCTTCTTAGTGAAGCGAAAGGGCCGGCACCTGAGGTCTGGTGAGGCTCGGGCTTGGTCCGACGACTTCTTCGTCCATCACCACGGCCTGTATCGCCTGCGCGGCACGACGCGCTATCCGGAGGCTGCGTAATGCCTTGGTCCAAGATCTCTTTGGTAAGCCGTGTGCGGGCAAATCGCACGCACGGTTTGAACGGGGGCCTTACCGGAATTCGGTCCCAGGAAGAAGGAAGGTAAGGTCTAC
>JANQQS010000200.1 GCA_028284955.1 Myxococcota bacterium
GGCCCGCCGTCAGGCGCGCTGGTTCATCCGCAACGTGCCGCGCGAGCGCGGCGCGCTGCCGCATGTGCTCGATGTGGAATGGAACCACAAATCGCCGACCTGCCGGCTACGCCCGCCCGCCGACACGGTGCGGCGTGAAATGAACATCTTCCTCGACATGCTCGAGCGCCATTACGGCAAGCGGCCGATCATCTACACGACGGTCGATTTCCACCGGGACAATCTGGCCGGCAAGATGGATGACGAGGTGTTCTGGCTGCGCTCGGTCAAGGCGCATCCGCGCGTGACCTATCCGGGCCGCGACTGGGCGTTCTGGCAGTATACGGGCACGGGTTTGGTGCCGGGCGTCAATGGCGACACGGACATCAACGTGTTTGCCGGCAACCGCAACCAGTGGCGCGACTGGCTGGACGTGGCAACGCGTTGAGACGCGGTGACAGAGGCATCTCCCATCGAGTTTTCTTCGGGCGCTACGCGAGTGGTGCCGCCCCCAACAGCGTTGCCAACGGCACCTTCATTGATGCGGATGCGGGAGCTTGGCTGATGAGCGGCGAGGTTTGGGTTTCCAGCGTGATGTCGAACTACTCAATCGGCAACAACCAAGGTGCGCGTGAGAAGTTTTTTGGACGCCAGTGGGCTCCGCCCACCCACGTCATCGCACCTGAGCCGGAGGATGTCATGAACGCGCACAGACGTCACAAGCAGGGGGTCAGGCTCTCTCGCGAAAAGATGACCGAAGCGATGTTCATTTTTGACGAGGAACGGTGGAAACGTGTTGGCGACCTTTTCATGGCTGGGCCGTTCTATGCAGCCAAAGGCCGGTTGGCTGAGTTGCTTCAGACCTTTGATTTGGGTGATGGCGGGCTGATCGAGTTTCCGATCTTTCAGGCGGACAAGCGCACTCCTCTGCCGGGGCCGTTCTACCTTCTCAACTTCGGATGCCAGAAGGACACATTTCTTCCGGAGCAGAGTCGGGGAGTGAAGTTGTGGTTTTCGGTTGAGGACGCCGGCTTCGAGCTTTGGCAGGACAATCTGGCGCTCGAAGATGACGATATCGCGGTCGGGCCCAGCGCGCGCAGCGGGTGCGACCTCTGGTTCGAAAAGCGGCTACACGAACGGATCTTTACGAGTGGTCGGCTTCACGACGCAATCGTGGCGGCCGATCTGAACGTCGATTTCAAATTCACCAAAGCGCGAACCATCGGCTGATGAGGACGAGCAGCTAAAGCCGGTCGAAATCATCTTTCGCGGTGGGCATCAGCATCACGGCCGTCGCCAGATAGGCAAAGCCGAAGGTGACGCCGAAGCTCATGAACAAAAGGGCGAT
>JANQQS010000095.1 GCA_028284955.1 Myxococcota bacterium
TCTTCGAAGAGGTCTAGAACGAGTCCTCGCTACCGCGATCGGTCTCGCCGAAGGACGGAAATCGAAGCGCTAGATGTGATGAATGGTCAGTGGCACCCAAACCCTCTCGTCGGGGTACGACCCCGACGATTCACCCAAGCTCCCCCGCCAAGAGGCACGTGACCGGGTCCCGTGGGGTCGAATTGTGGTCGGTCGAGTGTCGTTGTTGTCCAGCAGTCTTGTCCTACCGCTGAAGCCCAACGCAACCGGGGCCCCGTCGCGTAGCGATGGGGCGGCCGCACAGCGGCCGGCGGCGGGTGGGGGGCCCCGCGGAATCGTATTCCGTGGAGGGAGGGGCTGCGGCCAGCCCCTCCAGAAACTCACTCCGTCACCAGCTCGCACTTTTCTTCGAGCGCCATGCACTCGGGGGTGGACTCGGTGGGGTCTCCCATCGTCGCGAGGTTTGCGAGCGCTTCGTTGTTTCCTGCTTGATCGCAGGAGATCGAGTTGAGCAAGTCGTCGAGCACTTTTCGTGCGGCGGTAAAGCACGCTTCGATCTCGCCAACCGTGGCGTCGCAGTCGGTCACTTCACCGATAGTGATGTCACTACACGATTCATCTGGATCTTGTTCAAACATCGGCGGCTGTTCCCCTGGCCCGCCTTCGCTAGTGCACATCTCAACGAGATCGCGGCATTGCTCGGGGCTGCCTGCCACCAAGCCAACGGTAGTGCATGCGAGCTGGGTTAGATTCCCGCTGGAGTATGTCTCGTTGAGATACTCGGTCGCCGCAATGCAGAGGTCTCGAGCTTGATCGATGGTGATCGATGATACTGCCATGTCGTCTTGCAATGCGCTGTCGAACGCGCCGTCGCCGCCTCCGCTGGACGACGAGCTACCCCCGTCAGCGGATGATCCGGAGTCGTCGTCTCCGCACGCAGCGATCGGAACAAGAAAAAAAGCCGAAACCACCAAACACGCGCGCGAACCGCGAACTCGTGCATCTCCAATACGCATAAGTATTCCCCTCCTTATTTGAGCTTAGGTCGTTTCTGCGCGACTGCGCAACAATCGAGGCAGCGCAACAATCGAGGTCCCGATCCGATGATGGTGAGGGTTCACCAAATCGTAGGTATCATCACAAAATGAACGTCGCGGGCCGAGCGCACATGCTCGAGCAAGAAATTGCTCGCCTGACCACCCTTCAGTCGAGCGTGCACCAAGATTGGCGACGCGCGAGATGGGCCGCTGCGGGATTGCCGCTAGCCCTCCCCGCGGGTTTTGCGCTCGGGCTGGTTTGGTTTTGGCTCGTTTTGTTCGCGATCGGTGCGTTTTTGGTCACCGCCCGCTATCTCGTCCAAGTTCGCTGGAACGAATATGACACCGAAATCCAAACCGTGAAACGCGAGCTGGGAAAGCTTCGCCGGTCGGCTACTTGATGACCGGGCCCGTTGACAACTGAGTAAGACGTCGTCGAGACGAGGCTCAGCTGGTGCTCGATCTACGTTGCGCAGCTTCCGTCAGCAGATTTGTCAGACGGCGGGAAAACCGCGACGGCTGCTCGATGGGGCTGCCCTCCGCGAGAAGCGCCTGGTCGTAGAGCACCTCGACCCATTCCGCGACATCTTGGCTTTCCGCGTCGCGTTCGTTCATCGCCCGAAGGCTTTCGATCAGCTCATGGTCGGGGTTGATCTCGAGAATTCGCTTCTGCCGAGGCATGTCCGCGTTTTGCAAACGCATGAGGCGCTCAAGGTAGGGCGGCAACCCTCCCTCGGGCAAGACGAGGCACACCGGCGAATCGGTCAATCGCGAGGACAGACGAACCTCTGCGATATTGTCTTGGAGCACCTGCCGAACACGCTTCACCAAACCGTCTAGTTCGTCTTCGCGCTCTTTGGCGCTTTCGTCTTTCTCTTCGTCCTCCAGCTGAAGGTCCGAATCCATCACCGATACAAGCGGCTTTCCATCGAACTCCTGCAACCCTTCGGTGGCCCATTGGTCCACCGCGTCGGTCATAAGGAGTACTTCGAAGCCTCGTTTCTTGAGGGCCTCGAGATGCGGGCTGTGCTCAACGATCTGACGCGATGCCCCCTGCATATAGTAGATCGCCTTTTGATTCTCTTTCATCCGGTCGACGTAGTCAGGTAGCGAAACCAGGCCTTCTTGAGTGCTGCTTTCGTAACGCATCAGTTTCGCGAGCCGCTCTTTGTGATCCGGCTCAAAATGAAGACCCTCTTTGAGCACTGGGCCGTAGGCGGACCAAAACGATTTGAAATCTTCCTCGCTGAGCGACTCGATCATATCGAGCGATCGTTTCACCATTTGTTTGCGAATCGTTCGAACGATGCTCGAGTCTTGAAGAATCTCGCGAGACACGTTGAGCGGAAGGTCTTCCGAATCGAGCAAACCACGGACGAACCGGAGCCAGCGCGGCAGGAGCTCTTCGCAATCGTCCATGATGAACACACGTTTGACGTAGAGCCGAACGCCGTGTCGCCCCTCCGGCATAAAGAGATCCATGGGGGGGCGCTTGGGAATGAAGAGCAGGCCTACGAACTCCTGCGTGCCCTCGACATGAAAATGTTTGCGTGCGAGAGGCGGCTCAAAATCGTGGGTGAGATGTTTGTAAAACTCGCTGTACTGCTCGTCTTTGATTTCTTGAGGCCGTTTGCGCCATAGAGCGCTTGCTTCGTTGATCCGCTCCCACTCGAGCTCTTTCTTTTTGTCGTCACCTTCCCGGGCAGTTTTCTCGACGCGGAGTTCTACCGGCTGCTCGATGTAGTCGGAGTATCGTTTGACCAAATCCCGAATACGAAATTCGTCTTCGAACCCGCGCTGATCCTCTTTGAGATGGAGAACGATGTCGGTTCCTTGTTCCATTCGCCGGGCAGCTTCGATGGTGAACGATTCGTGCCCGTCTGACGACCAGCGGTGCGCTTGCTTGGACCCCGCGGCTCGGGTCACCACCTCCACGCGATCGGCCACGAGATACGCGCTGTAAAACCCAACCCCGAACTGGCCGATGAGGTTCACGTCGCCGTCTTTCGATTCACCGAGCCGCTGCAAAAATTCCTGCGTTCCCGAGTGCGCCACCGTGCCGAGATTGTTCTCGAGCTCCTCTGCGCTCATTCCGATCCCGTTGTCTGAGATCGTGAGCGTGTGGGCATCTCGATCGACCTCGATGCGAATCGCCAAATCTGCGCCGCCCTCGACTAGCTCAGGCTCCGTGAGCGCGCGGAATCGCAGCTTGCCCAAGGCATCAGAGGCGTTGGAGATCAGCTCGCGAAGAAAGATCTCCTTGTTGCTGTACAGCGAGTTGATGACCAGGCGCAGCACCTGGCTCACATCGGCTTCAAATTTGTGCGTTTTTTTGGTTTCTTCGGTCATAGCGCGCTCTTGAAGCGCTGCTCTTAGCACGACCGCGCGCGGGATCCAGAAGGCCCCCGCAGGCCCGCAAAACGCGTTGCTAGAAACGGCCCGATCTGCTTTAGCTAGTCTGCTTCAGCTGGCCTCGAAACTTGGGAGAACCGCGGTGGACTCGATCTACGACATTTTGGTGCATCGACTCGACGGCTCGGAGTACGCGCTGAGAGAGCATGAGAACAAAGTTCTCCTTGTCGTGAACACGGCCAGTCACTGCGGGTTCACGCCGCAATATGAAGGGCTCGAAAGCCTTCACAAAAAATATTCGCCGCGAGGGTTCGCTGTGCTCGGATTCCCGTGCAACCAATTCGGCAAACAAGAGCCTGGTACGGCTGAGGAAATCGGCGAGTTTTGTCGCGCGCGATTCGATGTGTCGTTTCCATTGCACGAAAAAATCGAAGTGAACGGAGCCCGCGAGCATTCGCTGTACAAGAAACTCAAACAGGACGCTCCTGGCCTGATGGGCACCAAAGCCATCAAATGGAACTTCACCAAGTTTCTCGTCGACCGCCGAGGAAATACGGTGAAACGATTCAGCCCAAGCGCCGCGCCGCGCGACCTAGAATCGGACATCGAACGTCTCCTGTAGCGAACGCGATCCCCGGCAACACCTCGAAGATCAAGTTTGACTCCTTGCGGCTCACTCGATCGCGTTTAACCAGCCGACGGACACTTTTTTTTGAAAAATTCGCGTGTGGCACCACCACACATGTGGCTTTCGCACACGGTGTCGCCTGTTCAATGGTTGATTCGTTGAGCGTGTACAAACACGAAGTTCTTGTGCATCGCCGTTTCAAACGGTTTACGCGGTGTGACGCATGTGCAACGCCCGTGTGCACATTCACCGTAGTTGTTTGATCGAGATCAAACTTCGAACACTGCACTTCGACAAACCTGGGATTTGCGCACGTGCATTCCGCGTTACGGATGTGCTAGTCGCCGCGCCGAAGATTGCATTCCGCGCAAACAACGTTTGCAGGAACTATCAGGAGACGATGCGATGACTTCTTTGAACGACCTTTTCTCTCTGTGTCGGCGCACGCTGATCGCAGTCCTCGTGACCGCGCTTGCCTCGTGCACGTCGCCGTCACACGACAGCTCTTTGTACGACAGCGCCTCTCAAACCGCCGACCTGCGCTCGGAAACGTGCACGCCGCTCAGCTCCACCGATGCCGCTGCCGCGTGCCGCGGCCGACTCCTCGGCGCGTGGTGCGACGTCGGAGGGCTTGCTCAGTTCCCAGTAACTGTTCCGCAAGGTGGCCGGTACGCGTTTGAAATCGTCGCGCAGCAAGAAGCCGCCCACGACGAAGACGTTCGCGCCGAGGTACGGCTGCTGCGCTCGGGCGCCGAATTAGCCAGTGAACGATTCACGATTTCCGCAACCGACGCAGCCAACCCCGACCACCTCGAGTTCGAACCGGAGGTCGATCTACAAGCAGGCGATACTAGCTACGAAGTCGAAGTGGAGTTCCTCAACGACCACTGGAACCCAGACCGCGGGGAAGACCGAAATCTCCTGGTTCGGGAGATTCTCGCGTTTGACGCCGCTTGCGATCCCGCAAGCGCCCCGGCACGCGCGCAAGCGGCCGCTCCGCGCGCCGCACAAGCAGCCCCTGCGCAGACAGCCCCCGCGCAGACAGCTCCTGTGCAGGCAGCCGCGCTCGCCCCAAACTCATCGGCGCTCTCGCGAGCCTCGGTATTCCATATCGGTCACAGCCTCGTGAACCTCGACATGCCGCGCATTCTCTCGGAATCAGCATCGGCAGCCGTCGACCACAACTATGGATTTCAGGTCATCAATGGCGCTCCGCTCCGGGTGCAGTGGGATGAGTCTGGTGTCGGTCAGGGCGAAGATGCCCGAGGCGCGCTGCAGTCAGGCCGCTACGACACCATCGTGCTCACCGAAGCCGTCCCGCTGGAAAACCACATCATGTACAATGATACGTTCGGCTTTACCGAGCGGTTCTATGACCTGGCCATGTCCGGCAATCCGAATGCCCGCGTCTTTCTATATGCGACCTGGCATCGGCAGGGACCGACTTGGCGTCAAGATATCGATGACGACATTGCAGTGTGGGAAAGCATCTCCGATGCGCTGGCCCAACGCGGAAAGACGCTGTTGATCATTCCCGCGGGTCAAGTTCTTGCCGCGTTTGGAGATCGCGCTGCGAGTGGTTCGGTTCCTGGGATCTCGAACGTGGCCGAGCTGTTTCGGGACAGCATCCACTTAACCATCCGCGGTCGCTATCTGGTGGCGATGGCGCACTACGCGGCCGTTTACCGCCGCTCGCCGGTTGGACTGCCGCACAGCGGTTTGGTCGATGAATACGGGCAGCCGATTCCGGGACTTCCGACCGCCGAACAGGCCCGCATCATGCAAGAAGTTGCCTGGGATGTGGTCCGCTCCTATGGACGCTCGGGCGTGGGCGCGGCGAGTTCGGCCCCCGCTGCTCCGGCTCGCCGGGTCGCGACCAATCCCGCTCCCCCCGCCGCAGCCTGCGCTCAAACCGCGGTCGACATGGGTTCATGCGGCGTTCCCCGCCTTCCGAATGGTTTCTGCGAAGTACCGACCCAGGCTGTATTCACGAGCTCGGCGTCGCAGCGCGGGAATCTCATGGTTCGTTTCGATGCGTATCAGCAAGCCGCCCCAGGCGACGACGCACGGCTACGCGTGACCCTTCGGGCTTCAGACGGCTCGTCTAGCGCTCAGACGGTGGTGGTTGCGCCAGAGGCTTCGGCCGCATTCGAAATCGAGTTCAGCAATGTCCCCGCGGGAGGATTTGAGCTCGAGTTTCGTTTCGAAAACGACGCGTGGAGCCCTGGCCAGTACGACCGAAATGTGTTCGTAAACAATATCGAAACACGCCAAGGCTGCTAGCGCTTGACCGAGCGCCCGCTCGGCGATACTCCAGCTCGATAGCCGCTAGACGGTGAGCCAGGAGCGAGCGGGTGCGTCGGAACAAGCGAGGGCGTCAGGACCAGCGAGGGCATCGGAGAAGAACCGCCGCGCTGCAGATTCTGTGTCTTGCGGGCCTCACGACACACATCGGATGTGGCGAGCCTAGCGGGTCGGCGCAATGCGTGGCGTGCGACGACAACGAGTTCACCATGGACGACTGCATGCTCCGCGCAGAGGATGCGGAATGCGATACCTTTGCACTGCAAGCCACATCGCAAAGCGGATGCACCAACGCGTGCGTCTTTACGAATTGCCGGCGAAGCCTCTCATGCCTCGACCCTGTCGTACCGACCGTTCCACTTACCGGTCCGCAATGCCAAACCAGCAACGGACTATTCACCGACTGCAGTCTTTGCCCCGACTCTTGCAGCATGGTCGCCGCAAACGGCACCACCGCGTTCACCTGCAGCTGCTTCGCAGCATGCCCGTGCGGCTTCGTCTGCGGCACCGTGAACGCGACGACCGGTGCCACCAACAATGTCTGCGTTCCGGCTCCCTAAATTCGTCGTGCGCGCTTTCTCAAACGCTTGGTCAGCTCCAATCATCCTCGCCATCGCTGCCCTCAGCGGCAGCGCATGCGCCGGAGCCACCGCGGTACGCGCCAAGGTCACGGTTCCCGCGGCGATGCCCCTCCATACGTTTCCCACGGTTTGGGTCGCGTCGGGCCACGAGCAGTCTGAAATGTCGCTCGCGCAAGCGATTGTCAGAAGCCTTTCGCAAGGCGGGCGCTCGAGAGTGACCCACATCATCTGGGACCGATTGGAGCCACTACGACGAGGCGGACAGATTCCCGAAGGAAGCGCGGTACTGTGGCTAGAACTTTCGGTCGACGAAGGTTCGCGCGCGGAATGGCGCCGCCGCCCGGCAACGGTCTGCGGCCCAGGCGGATGCAGCACGGTAAGCCAAACCGAAGTCTATGACGTGCCCACGCTATCGGCGCGGCTCCATATGACCGTGTACGACGGGCCGTCCGCACGCGTGCTGCAGAAGCTGACCATTCGCGCGGCCGAGCGCGGACGAAGTTACCCCAGCATGCGCCGCCAAGCCGTACAGGAGCTAGCCAAGAAAGTGCGCCAGTTGGTTCGTAGACGTCAGCGCGAAATCGAAGTCGAGCTGCTCGATGTCGACCTGCCGGAGACACGCGCCGCCACCACCCTCATCGAACAAGGCCAGTGGACCAAAGGCCGCGCCCTTCTCGAACAAGCTTCGCAAAACGAGACCTCGCTCGCCGCGCTCCCGGTCAAAAAACGCGCCCGCTTCTACTACAACCTAAGCCTCGCCCGCCGCTTCGACCCTCAATCGCTCCGCAAAAACCCAGAAGAACATTTTCGCGCGGCCGAGAAACCTCTCCGCACCGCCCTCGAACTCGACCCTGACGAACGCCGTTACCAAGTAGGCCTCAAAGCGCTTCGCGCCCACTACGACCAGGCGCGACTGGTACGGGAACAAAAACGCGTCGCCAGCGAAAATTTCAAACGCGAACGCGCCCGGAAAGAATCGCCAGAGCAAGAGATTCCCCCGCCTCCGCCTTCGTATAATCGATAGCCCTTCGTTACAATCCATAGTTGTGGGGCGTCATGAACAGACCTCGTGCGGACACCGACGCAGACACTGAACCGGATACAGACGCCGGATCAGACGCCGAAGTAGATCCCGATTCCGATGCAGATACTGATGCAGAATCTGATTCGGTGTCGGCATCTGATTCAGTGTCTGCACCTGATTCTGCGTCGGTGTCGGTGTCTGCACCCGTGTCGCGACCAAAGCCCTTCCCGACCCCAAACCTGCCGCCCCTCCTGATCCTGACCCCGATCCCGACGCTCCTCCCGATCCCGATCCTCACCCCGTTCCCACCGCGAGTAAGAGGCTCACGATCAACGCAAGCAGGCTTTGCTCTAAATTTCTTCTCGACGCCAGCTCCCGCGGGTTCCGGCACGAACCGTAATCAAAGGAATCGCCCTATGTTGCCCAGGTGCCGGGGCCTCAGCAGCGGCCTTCTTCAGCACGAGCAGCAGTTCCTGCTGCATCGAACGACCGTGCCGCGCCGCCCGCTCCCGCAAAGCTGCCAACACCTCTTCAGGCACGTTGCGCACGTGTACCGCTCTCATGAACTGATGATAGCGCTAGCAATATCACTTGGTAAACGGGGTTAATACGGCATGTTTCGGGTCACTTTCGAAGCGCCGAGGCAACCCTCGTCAGGCCATCAGGATGAACCACGCTCCGCGAGCAAAGCATCTCGCACCGCCGCAAATCGCCCTGTTTCTACAGCCTGTTTGCGCCACGCGAGGTAGGCGGGCTTTTTGGGAAAGAGGACGCGAATCTTCTTTCCGCGACGAGGCGGGTCGATGCGTTTGAGCGAATCGCCGGCCGAAGCGATGACTTCGTCGGCCAGCCACAGCGGTACGATGCCCACGCCAAGGCCTTGCCGCACAAGCTCGATCAACACGTCGAAATGGTCGACGCAGCACGCCGCGCGGAGCGTCTTGGGAGGCGAGCGACGGAAGTGCGCTTTCCACCACATCGTTACGTAGGGATGTCCTACGTCGTGGAGGACAAAGCGATGGGCAGCAAACTCGGAGGGCGTTTTGGGAGTGCCGTGTTCGTTCAGGTACGTTGTGCTCGCGATCGCGGTGAAGCGATCGTAGTGAATCAGTTCCAGATTGAGGAGGCTCGTGTTCTGTTCGCCGAACACCACCGCCAAGTCGAGACGACCATCCTCGAGCTTTCGGTCGATGACCTCGGCGGTATCGAAGGTCACGACGATTTCAAGGTCCGGATGGCGCTGAGCGACGGGGGCGATGCGCGCTTGCACCCATCGCCGGGCAAAGGGGCCCGAACCACCCACGTGCACGCGCCCGCTGAGCGCGCGGTGGTCTTCGCGGAGCACTTCGAGCGCTCGATCGATTTGTTGAAAGTTGGATCGAATCGCGTGGCTGAGCGCTTTGCCCTGAGGCGTGAGGCGTACTTGGCGGCGAACTCGCTCAAAGAGCGGAACGCCAAGACGCGCTTCCAGCGTTCGAATCTGCTGGCTCACCGCCGACGCGGTCAACCCGCATCGCTTGGCGGTTTGCGCAAAGGTGGGCTGCTCGGCCGCGATGATAAAGGTTTGAAGGAGATGATAGTCAACGCTCATCGCCGGGCGTTTCCCGTACGTAGCGCCTCATTTTTCCAAGAGGAACACATAGTTCGTCGACCACCCGTAACTCGACGATAGCATCCGAACAGGTCTCTGCCCCTTTGGGCCGCTCATGTTCGAGAAGCGCCGTCAACGCGGGCAGAAGTTCGCCATAGAGCGCTTGGCGGCGAGACGCGCCGAGATTAACCTCCGGTTCGACCTCGACCTCGAAGCGCTCATCCGCACGCTGGATGACCTGAAAATGTCGCACGGGGTAGCTCCGCATCAACGCGCCAAAGCGCTCTGGAGAAAACGGATTTCCGTCGAGCGAGAACGAGCGCGCATTCCGGCCCGGCAGGTCAACGATGGATTGTCGGGTCTGCCCATCGGCCGTGGTAATCTGTTCCACGGTGGCGTAGTCGCCAGTACGATAGTTCACCAGCGGCGTCGCCCAGTTGGCCAGGTTGGTGATCACGAGCTCTCCCGTTCCATCCGAAACGAGCTCGCCATCGCGAAGCACCGATAGGCGAATATGAGGAGAGACCCAAAGCCCAGGGTCATCTCCGCCCCCGAGCGCGACCACGCCGCCTTCGGTAAGCGCGTAGCCCTCAACCACGGGGCATTGAAACCAGCTATCCAGAATATCCCGATGCTCTCGGTCGAGCGTGCCGCCGCTCGCGAAAAGCGCCTTGGGGCGTAGCCGAGCCCCGCCATCGCCGCGCTGGGCATCGAGCTCGGCGAGCCGCACAAGGTTCCACGGTCGCCCCGCGATGAGCGGCGGTTGAACTTCGCGCATGTGTTCGAGCAGCGCTTCGTTTTCTGCGGAGGAAGCCAGCTTCGCCGCGTACCCGACCTCGCGTTCTCCGTGCACCGACCTTCCCAGAGAACAACGACGCAGCTCGAGCCGCGTCAAATCCAAACTCGGTAGCAGCTGTGTCGCGTTCCACGCGCCTGGCCAATCCATCAGCGAATAGCCAAACGTTCCTGATCGTCGGCTGGCGCGCGCCGCGCGAAGAATGTCGGGACATTGGGCTGCGAGCTCATCAAACACCATACCATCGCGCGCGTACCATCCGGCCAGGTCGTAGTGAATGTCGATCGGCTGGCCTGAAAACGACCCCGTGCGCGCGCGGTACGTCCATGTCTTCGCAAAATCAACAGCCCAAAACGCTTGAGGCTGTTGTTCTAGGTCGTCGCGACAGATGGTGGGAAAATCTCGCTCCGCAAGCTTCTCTGAATCAGCATAGAACGCGGCGTCGGCATAGAACGCAGCATGCTGGGTCACGTGCCGCAAGAACGCTTCCAATCCGTAGCGCTGCGCATGCGCGACGCGGTCGTGGAACATGCGGTACGCTGCGATCGCCCAACGAACCGACGCTGCGTGGTCTCCTGACTCCGTGGCTCCCGCATACCTCCACGGCGGAGGATGCGGGAGCGCATCAAACACCGAAACACCCACCTAAGCGCCAATCGGGCTCGGCCCTTCCACCGCCTGCAGCTCTACGACCTCCGCGAGGCCATCGCCCGCGCGGATCGCGCGAAGGTCGTTCGCGCTTAGTCGCGGATCGGCCAATCGTTGCTCGAGAGATGCAGCCTCCATTTCAGCAAGCAGAGCTTCTGCCTTCTCGATGGAACAGTCTCGTTCGCGTTTCCACTTTTTCCGCATACGTTCCTCCTTTACGCGCACTTCGTTGTCTTGCGCCCCGAGCCGTTGAACGTGCTTCGCTCGACGCGTAGCGCACGGGTCGGATATTCATCCCGCCTCCATACCGCGTCAAAAACCAAAACGCCGCGGCAGTCGTCACGCGCTGAGCATGCAAGCCTGATAGGCGCTTTTTTCCGCGCGGCAGCCATCGAAGGGCCTCCAGTTTGGCAAACCGCGCTTGTCGAGATGACAACCAACCGTGCATGGTGCGGGGTCTCGTATCCCTCTACACCCGGCACAAGAACTCTAAAGCCGTGACTTCTTTGAACTCGATAGACCTTCTCGTTGTCGGCGCCTACTTCGTGACGATTCTCGCGTTCGGCCTGTACCGCTCGAGCCGACGCGCGGGCGCAGAAGAGTATTTCCTGGCGCAAAGAAACCTCCGCTGGCCAACCATCGGGCTCTCCTTGGTGGCCACCAGCGTCAGCAGCACAACCTTCGTCGGTCTCGCCGGCTCGGCCTACGCCACGGGCCTCTCAATCACCAACTACGAATGGATGTCGTCGCTGGTCCTGGTGCTTTTCGCGCTCTATATCGCCCCGCGCTACGTGCAGTCGCGGGTGTATACCCTGCCCGAGTTTCTCGAGCGCCGCTTCGATCGACGATGCCGCTACTACGTTTCCGCGCTGACCCTCGTCGGCAACGTATTTGTCGACATGGCAGGCACGCTCTACGCCGGCGCCCTGCTCCTTCAACCTCTCCTCGTCGACACACCGATGGCGAGCTGGCCGCTGTGGTCTACCGGCGTGCTGGTGGCGGCCTTGGCCGGCCTCTACACGATGTTCGGCGGGCTCCGAGCCGTGGTTCGAACCGACGCGGTGCAAGCCGCGGTGCTTTTTTTCGGCGCATCGATCATGGCGATGCTGGCGATGTCGAACGCGGGGTCGTGGAGCGAAATTGTGGCCCAAACGCCTCCCGAGCATCTCAGCGTGATGCGACCGATCGACGACCCAACCATGCCGTGGCTCGGCACGCTGGTCGGCGTTCCGCTGCTTTGCTTTTATTTTTGGTGCACCAATCAGTTTGTGGTGCAGCGCGTACTCGCCGCGCGCGACGCCCGCCACGCACAGCTCGGAAGCTTGCTCGCCGCCGCGCTCAAGTTCCTCAGCATGATCGTGCTGGTGCTGCCCGGGCTCAGCGCGCGCATCGTATTTCCCGACCTCGAACGCCCCGACGATGTGTTCTCGCGAGTTCTTTTTGACCTCGTGCCGAGCGGAGTGCGCGGCCTGGTGCTGGCGGCGTTTCTCGCCGGCGTGATGTCATCGGTAGACTCCACGCTGAACTCCGCCTCCACGCTCATCACCATGGATTTCGTGCGCACCCTGCGCGCGCCTCGCTCTGGCGAACTCTCAGACCAGCACCTTGGACGCATCGGTCGATTGACTACGCTCGCATTGCTGGTGGTGAGCGCGGCTTGGGTGCCGGTCGTAGCGCAAGCGGGAAATCTCTATACCTACCTCCAGCAAACCCTCGCCTACCTCGTCCCGCCTGTAGCCGCGATCTTTGTCCTCGGGCTTTTCTGGAAACAAGCCACCGCGAAAGGCGCGTTCTTCGGTCTCCTCATCGGCCACCTTGTGTCCCTCGGCACATTCGCGATGCAGATGGCGACAGGCGTTCGCAAGGCGCACTTTCTCATCGTGTGCGGAGCACTGTTTGCGTGCTCCGTCGTGGCCGCGGGTGCGATGAGCTGGAAGACCGTGCACGAGTCAGCGGCACGAGTTGCACGGAGCGCTCAACCTCGCTCGCCGGAAGCCCAACCTCATCCACCAAAATACGACATCGCAATGACGACGCCCGCCATTCAACTGCTTGCCGCAGGAATCGCAGCACTATGCGGCTCTTACGTGGCGATGCTTTGGTAAGCTAGCGGTCTTGTCCGCCAGGGTTTCGACCCTTCTTGACCGGCAAACACAAGCCGGGCTTGTCCTTGGGCGTATCAGCCGGCCACTTCTCGCAGAGCGCACTGTTCTTCCTGCTGCAATAGAACTCAAACCGCGGGTTAGTCTCGGGCCCGAACACTTGCACATGGCTGTGACATTCTGACGAAACGAAGTAGCAAGTTTTGAACGTAGTGCCGTCTACGTCCTCCTCGAAAAGCCGACATTCACCAAGATCGTTGGCCCTGAGTTTTCTGCACGGCCGTTCGCCGCGTTGAACAGGCGCACAGAAGGAGCCGCTCGCCTTCAGTGTGACTTCCTCCCTAGAGTCTCGCTCTTGTTCCACGGTGGCGGTACAAGACCCCACCGCCCACAGACACCCCAAGACCGCACATCTTACTGTAATCATTTTCTTTTTCTACATCTAAAGTTGTTTTTCGAGCACACAGAATGTGTGTCGCCATACCGACATGCACATCGCGTGCCGTCCCTGAACGGATACATGCGATTCACACAATCGACCTGACCGCCGGCCATCCGATTCCTGGGCTTGCCAGACACGCTCGAGGTGGAGTATTCCGCTAGGGTGGCCAGCAAGCTCTCCAGCAACCCCGTGCACCTCGGTCTCGGAGGGTCGGCGGTAGCGGAGCCCGAGTTCACCGGCGAGCTCGAATGGTACGGCGCGTATGGCGAGCGCCACGCCGCAGACGGCGCGGAAGGGCGTCTCGTCAGCATGCATTCGTTTTCTTCGTCGTGGAACGTGTGGGAAATGCATCCGCGCGGACACGAGGTGGTGCTGTGTACGGCGGGCACGATCACCTTGATTCAAGAGATCGACGCGGCTGACTCGAGCGCACACCAAGAAGCACCAACCAAGCGACGCATCGTGCTTCAGCCCGGGGAATACGCGATCAATCCTCCAGGGGTATGGCACACCGCCGACGTCGACACCTCGGCCACTGCGGTATTCATTACCACCGGCGAAGGCACCGAGCACCGACCGCGCGAAACGTGATTCATCGCAGCTCCAGATTCATTGCGGCACCAGATCATTGCGGCACCAGATTCATCGCGGAACCAGATTCATGCGGAACCAGCGGCTGAGAAACAACAAGAGGAATACACCCATGCACGAAACGATCACGGCGGGAGTGTTTGCGTTGGCGTTGCTCGCCGCGTGCGGCGACGACGATGCGTCGGGAGATGGCGGAACGACAACCGCTTCGGACGCAGCCAGCGCAGACGCCTCGGGAACTGGAACGTCTGACGGAGGGACCATCGGCGATCAGTTCATTCGCGCCGACTTGACGCTCGGGGACGGCCGGGAGGTGGCGTACGAAGCGCCTACCGCGCTCATCCTCAACCAATGCAGCGCGCTCATCGGCGAAGGCAGCCCCGCCGGATTCAATCTCGCGATTCGCTGGGACGATGGCGTCACTCCGCGAACCGGCCGGCACACCACCGGAGATGACCAAGGCGTCGACGTGGTGCTCATCTGGCCGGCTGAAGGAGGCAACGCGGGTGGTGGCGTCAATCTGGGGCCGCCCGGAACCATGGGACCAGGGGGCATCGTTACGTTCACGGACGTGGGCGATGTCGTAGCGGGCACGTTTGAAGGCTCGCGCGACACCGGCGGCGAAGACGAAGCGATCGCGGAGATCGAAAACGGCGAGTTTCGCTGCGTCCTCTAGCGTGCGCGCTCTGTAGGCGTGGTCACACATCACTTTCTATTTGCGGTCGTGACAAAAACAGTTCACATAGGGGAGCGTCGGGAGGGACGGACCGACAGCCTAGAGCGACCGCTTAGCGCGCTCACCACGAAGTTGTTGTCCGGAATGTTGCTTATCCGCACTGCTGTTTCTGTGCGCTTGCCCTCGTTTATCACGAGCGCGGCAATCGCCCTCGCAATCTTGATGGCTGGAAGCCTCGCTTCAGGTTGCGCGGTGTCGGTTTCACCCGACCGCGAGGGCCGCGACAAAAGCCAAGTCACCCATCAAGAACTTCGAAAACGAACGCTGGACGCAAACGAACTTCGGTTGTCGCTGCTCGCGAACCAAGGAAAGCTAGACGCTCTCGCCCGCGCAATACAGCTCGCATCACAGACGCAATTCCGACTGCCGATCGGACTCGACTTGGTAAAACGCCTACTTGAGAACGGCGCGGCTTCGGAACACGTGATCCGAGAAGCGCTCGCCCCCTTTTCCAACGGTTGGGTCGGCCAATGGCACGACGGTGTGAAAGCACACAAACCTGGCCACCAACACTGGTATCCGATGGAATCGGTACCCGAACCGCTTCCGGCCCCGCCGCATTCCAGCGAACACCATACTGTAGAACAGCGTATCATTGAGCCGTACGCCATCGAGCAGCGTGCCGTCGAGCGATGCGACGGAACCATCACGGGCGCCCAATACGCGTGGGTCGGAGGCGTCGGGCTCAACATCATCTACCGGGACTGCCAAGGGCGCCCCCACCTGCTCGGACACGTTGTGCGATACGGCGACAACGGAGAAACGTATTTCGCGCCGCACGCGGGACTCGCGCTCCGGCGGGGCATCATTGTTTGGATCGTTGAGGAAGGCTTCTATCTGGAACGCGTCGTCACGCCGAACCCAAACGACACCAGCGACGGGAGCGAGGTATACCAGGTGCGCGAATACCGACGGCAATCCGCGCCCGCGCTCGAATCCAGCCAAGCCCTCTCGCCGGACGAGGCGTATCGGCCAGCTGGCTACGTCGACTATCGACGCCCCGGGTTTAAGACGTCTTTGTCGCCAGCGCCGGCAATGTAGCAAACCGCCACGCTACCGCTCGCGACGTTGCTCGGGCGGTAGAGGTAGCGCACCGGCGGATTCAGGAAAGCAATCGAGCCCCAAAATCTTGGCAATCCTCATGGCCCCATGTGCGTAGCCAAGATACCAGGACGCGCTGTGGCTCGCCGTTCCATCTCCCGCAAGATGTTTCATGTACTCGTCGTCGTTCTCGTTGAGCAGTTCCTCCAGCGCCTGGCACCCCATTGAAAGCACGTCGACCATTGAGAATAGTCGCACGATCGCTACCGAGGCCCCTTTGACGAACCCGGCCTCGTAGTCTTCGTCCGCATCGTCGTCATCTTCGTCGGTTTTCTTGAACTTGGCGATATTCCGTTCGTGCACCGCGCGACCGACAAACCATCTCTCGGGTTGCTCATACGGCCCCACCGTCTCCGCCGGACCGCACAGCAAAATCTGAGGTCGCGTTACGCTCAGGCAAAGGCGAGTGAGCCGCTTTTCTGCGGCGTGCCGAATGCTCTGCTCATACCGGCTCGTAAACCCCCACTCCAGCGCATAGTATGAAACGAGTGTAATCTGTTCGTTGCTGGCCACCGATTTGCCGGCGCGCAGAGTGGTCCGAAAAAACCTCTGCCTGCCAAACCCATGCGCGCGAATATCCCGCATCGCGTCTTTGGTGAGGCCAGAGAGCAATCGATCCGCTTTTGCAATCTCAGACCGCGCATACGCATCGATCGCCGCGCCCACGATCACCGGGCCAACAAATAGCGCAGCCAAGCCGCCTACTCCCGCGCCGACGCTCAGCACGACCTGCTCGCACCGCGCCGCCGCGCACCAGTACACGGGCGCTGCCGCGGCGGTCGCGGCCTTCGGCAGCGAAGCTTCCTCAGAAGCCGCACGCGCCGAGCAGCCAACCACACCCGGCCACACCAATCCCTGCGCCCACAGCCACGGCACAATCAAGCCGAATAAGGACGAGCTTCGCGCCAGCACGCGCCGCGTTCTGAAACACGCACACAAAACACGCCGACCCAGACGGTCACTCAATACAAACTTCTCCAGAGCTCCGTTCGCCAACCTGGGGCTGTCACAAAAACACACAGCACGCAACGGGCATATGCACCGAGAGGTCTCCACACCTCAACTCGCTGCAGTTTTCTTCCGCCCTGGCCTCTCGAGACCTGGCCCTTCTCGAGACCTGGCTGAGTATGTGCATGAGAACTGCAGCATTCAGAAGGAGTCGTGAAATGTATCGTTTTTTGGGTTCATGGCTCGCATTCTCGGCGTGGATCTGCGGCCTGTCAGGCTGTATCGCGGGAGCTGAAGACCCCGCGCAGCAGAACGCAGAAACGGCAAAACAAAGCTCCGAGAGCGAGACTACCGACTGGGAAGAGCTCACGGGGTTCTGGCAGTTCGCTTCAAGTTACAATGAGTGTCCCGATACGAGGCGCGGGAGCGTATGCGAACACGTCGTGCGAGGAATCGATTGCTCTGACCTCGACAGTCTCTATGGCGCGCTTACCATGCAAATCGGAGGACCGATCGCGACAGAACGCGCCAAGGACAACACGTCACGCGATCTTCCTGCGCAACCGATCATCCCTCACGAAGCACGGCAGGACGCCGTTTCCCAGCTCGTACGCAATGGATACGTGGCAATGATTGGCGAGATGGCAGCCGCGACATTCCTGCCCGGAGTCGCCACACGAGTCTGCACCGATCTCGGCGTAGCCGCGGAACCATGCAATGGACACTTGCAAAACTTGAATTTCAAACAACTCGCAGAGCATTTGGAAGACGACGAGCGTCAAGCGGTGTGCGACCGAATCCGTACGCTTCACGCAGGTTGCGACTATCTTCATCTCAACTACCTGGATGCCCACTGCGCTAGCGTCCTAACGGAAACAGTCGTATTGGCGCGCCAAGAGCTCGAACAGATTTCGATGGCGGCAAACAATACCGTGTGGACAGCGCTCTCCTGCGCAGCACCGGGAGTCTCGGAGCTCGAATTTGAAGTTTGGCTGGAGATCGAAGGGAACTCGTGCGACGGGCTCGGCGCTCGTTGATGCGCTCACTCAATGCGGTCGCAGTGCTCGTCGAACCCGCGTGAACCTCAGCCCCGTCAGACCTGCAAACGTTCGCGCTCCCGCGATCAGACGGAGACCGAGTCGCCCTCCTGTCCTTCTTCGGCACAAAAAGTGCTTGCAACATACGAGATTCAGAATGAATGAACCGAAATGTTTGAGTTTTTGAAAAAAACATTCCTGCTTGGGGCAGTTTTTTGCGGCGCCCTAGGCTGCGCGGCGGAGCTCGATGTCGCCACTGAGGACGAATTACAGAAGCAGGCTGCGCTTCAGGAGTCGCCAACTTGGCGCGACTGCCCGGTCAGTAGTTTCGCTCGAACGTGCACCTTCGTTCGTGGAGGCACAGTCATCGAGCGCCCTGCAACTCGCTGGCTCGCTGCTCTCCCTGAACTAGAAAGGTCGGTCCGCGGTCCGGGAATAGAAAGAAACGTACCCAAGATCGACTGCAACAATCCTGCTTCGTTCTACCACGTTCTCCACAGCCAACTGAGCGAGCTGCACAAACAAGCGGAGGATACTCGCAGGAACACCACGCGCCCTTTGACAACACACGAAGAGACAGCGTTTCTGTCCCCAACGTTCGAGGGTTTGGTCGAACGCAACCTCCGGACGAGAGGCCCCGGGAGCGCCGCGCTTCCGATGTTCTCTGAAGCCGAGCTTAAAGAGGTCGTCAGGCGAACGCGACGCGACCCCCTCATACCGTTATGGAGAGAAGAAAACCGCCTTACCCGCGGGCAGTTTTGCTCCATGGTTCGGCAAAGTAACGGGTGTGACGAGCTCTACTTGAAATATCTGGACGAACATTGCGACGGGTCGAAAGAACCTGCCAGGACCGCGATCAGGGAACTACGCAGCATCTCCACCGCCGGAATACGAGTCGTTTGGGAAGAGTTTCGATGCCCTCTAGTCTCAAAAAGCACTGGCGTGTTGGATAGCTTGCTTGGAGCCGAGTACCCCGAATGTTCCGGGCTCGGACCAGGCAACTAATGCTGCATCCAACTCGCCGCCAAGTGGTTGGCCGCAGCGAACGCGACGTGGCCGAAAATTACTTCCCTGCGCACACCCCGGATCTTTTCGTCCCCACTTGCGGGAATGGACCCTCGCGCGACGGTCTCCACGACCCGGACGAAACCGGTTCCGAAGCCCAAGCGACGGATCTCTTCAAGGACTCGGACGGTCTACACCTGAAACCACGTGCATCGGCATGACACTTCGCCTCAATTCCGGACGCCACCTGACGGCATATAAATTGCTTGCGTTGGGGGCAAAATCAACCCATTGCACTCGCAAGCGTGAACTCGCAATACCCATCGAACCCTCAGCACCCCCCAACCTCAACGAACTGAGAAACAAGATGTACTCGAAGTATCGCACTTGCTGTCTGCTGACCCGCCTGACGACGCTGTGCCTTCTTGGCGCGAGCATCAGCGCATGCGAGGCAACATCCAGCAACCCAAAAGGAACCAGCTCTTCGATTAACACCGCGTCCGGAGGCAACGCCCCGTCTGGAGGAGACACGCAGAAGTTTCTCCTGCCGGGTGCCGCCACCGAAACAGCCCCCTCGGCGACGAAATACACCCATCAGCTCACCAAGCTCAAGCAGGTGAATCCGGAGGCTCGTTGGCTGCTTCGCTCAAGAGTATTCCGGATTGAAGCGACCGACGACGCGATGCGGCTCCTCAACGCGTACAAGGCACAAGCCGCCGCCCAGACCGCAATTCCGGCAGACCAAATTCCAGGGCGGATCGGCGGCCGGCTCGCCATCGTAGGCAAGGGGTTCTTCAAAGGCGTGAACTATCTCTTCGTGCTCATCACACTCGCCGAGTTTCTTCGAGACTGGCAAAATCAAAACGTCAACATCTTGAGCATCGAATCCGTTCAAGATGTCGACCTTGTACTCAAGTACAAGACGCTTGATGCGCTAAGCCCCGGTGGCAAACAGGGAGCGCTGGTTTCGGAAAAAGTCGCCGCGCAGACCACGGGTAATGTGTACAGGGACGGCAACGGCAATCCCTTGCCCGCGAAGATTGGCGTGTGGAGGAACAATCCGTACGACATCTATGCGATTTCTGAAATAACCAGTCAGACGGGGGATTTCTACGTCGTGGACGTCGGCCCGCATGACGCCATGAAAGCAAAATACGACGAGATCTCCGCGGCAAACCCGAAGTACATCAATGTCCCAGCCACCGGGGGCGGTACGACCTACCGAGAACCGTCGCCACCCACGGCCACCCAAACCGAGATCGATGACAACAGTGGCAGCGGGGATCCTGGGGGACCCGGCCTGCGCACGAAGTGCACGGAAAACCCGGACCACAACGATGTCCAGCTAAACCACGTTGGCTCTTCGGCAGACCTCACAGGCGCAAGCACGGGCGTGCTCAGCAGCTCGGACCTCGTCGGGCGAGTCCGAGACCTCGCGGAGCACGTTGATACAAACTCGCTCATCGACCCTCAGACCGGTGAGATATCCGCGAGCAAACTGGCCGCCGAAGAAAGCGACGGCGGGGGTACTCCCTTTGAAGGAAGCGGATTTCGTCTCTTTTGAGAGCCATCGCTCGAGGAATCTGTAGCACGTGAAGTCACAGGGCAGCAGTTGGACCCGCCGAGCGCGTAAGCGTTTGATCGCACGAGCCGCCGCTGCCCTATTGGTTTCGATATTCGTTGGGTCTTGCGCAGCAGTAGCGGGCGATTCTCGCGACGACCAAGACAAGTTCCTGCTGTCCGTTCCTCCTCCGGAATGCAAGCTACACATCGACCCGATTCAAGGCCGGGCGTCTTTGCATGTGAAGCAGCTTCCTGTGCAGCCCTGCGACTCGGAGCACGATGGTCGTTTGATCTGGTGGGGGAGAAATACCAAGGAGCCATATACCTGCTGGAGCGTTCTCGGCCCGCAAGTCAACCTCAAGAAGCAGTCGGAAACGAGAAGAAAAGCAGACTCAGAACACCCGATGGATTTCTTGCCGGTGTCGAGCCCCACCATCGACATACTCGAGAACTGCCTCAACACGTTTGAAGAGCAAGAAGCGCGGGACAAAGAGAAGCTAACCGAAGATGAGAGAATCGACAGGTGCTTTCAGTCTCGAGGCATGGGCGACAAGTCTCCCAACATGGCTTATTTCACGAAAGGAATCTACCAACGAGAAGACGTCGTTCTGCGCACCGGCCGAGTGACCCCGACCCTACGGGCGCGCACCTACCGTTATATTCTCGACGCTTCGGAATCGATTATCGTCGTCGTCGCCAAACAGTTTGAACGCGGTATCCCGCGGAGATTCGACATCCGCGCGCTCTACACATCCATCGGCGGATCCAACATAAAAACTCAGCATACGAAGAACGTATGCGGCGCAAATACAACGTTCAGCAGCAATCCGGACGATACTCCACTCCCCAAGAAAGACTGGGCCTATGGAATCTGCAAACACGAGCAGACATTCAAGTACTTCAGAGTGGAGCAAACCGTATACATTCCGGTATCCGCCACTTCTCAGAAAGACGACGCGTTCGATACGAGCTATGAACACTCCTGGCACCAGAATGCCGAGGTCGACGTCCGCATCTACAGCTTAAAGGACGAGCTTTTTGGGACGATTGAAAACGGGCTCTACGGAAAAGGTCGGTTCAAACTGCACGGCGGTTACCAAAGCCAATCGACAAAAAGCCTAAAGGACTGCTTGGTACACGAAGACTACGGAAGAAAGAAAGTCTATTCTTTGGATTTTTGTCTGGCGGACCTGGCGCAATGGGAAAAAAATCCCAAGCAAGTGGCTTTGTTTTTGGGGTGGGACGGTGGACAGCCCGAAACCGACTGGATTACCCCCTACACCGCTTCGCTCGGCCACGACCGCCATCGCCCGTTTGGACGGGTCGTCCCTGACAAGCCGCTGCTTACCTACAGCCTCGGGTGCAAGCCCGACGAGGCCGTCGACGGTGATGTGGTGGACATCAAAATGATGTTGTACCGAAACTATTTCTACAATGAGTTCGGCACCAACTTCTACAAAAAAGACGGGCGAGACCCCGAAGACTACACCGTGCTTTCGAACGTCACCTTCC
Organism: Myxococcota bacterium; assembly: GCA_028284955.1. Taxonomy (GTDB): domain Bacteria; phylum Myxococcota_A; class Polyangia; order Polyangiales; family Houyiibacteriaceae; genus JANQQS01. The sequence goes on from JANQQS010000095.1 coordinate 21,978, forward strand.
AAGTCGGAGGCCGGGTACACCACGCGCCGGACCGCTTCACGTGTCGGCCCGTGGTGGGGGAGCGCCCAATGCTCGCGCCATGGGAAGAGCAAAGCGCCGAGGGTGGCGGGAAATCGGAAGCCAAGACGAAACCGCACACGTGCCTGACACGGTAGCGTCCGCAGGCGAAGACTCAACCGACGGGTTTCCCGAGCGCGACGTTCCTTGTAGAACAAAACCTGAAACGAAGGAACTGCCTAGAACCCAGGACCTGATAGGCGCATTGTGGTTCACGGTGGAGCGGGGGGATGAGTCAATGGAAGGTTCGCAAACAGAGCCGGTCGACGATCGTATCTTGTGGGACGTCATTGAGGAGCATCTAGACGAGGCCGAGTTCGCGCTGAAGCTTTTTGAAGCCGCGCTCGACGACCCCGACTACGCCCTCGATTCGCTCATCGAAGGGCCGGAAGAGCGGCTTGTTGCGCACGTAGAAGGGCTTGCGCTCGGGGGCGCGCCAGTCATCGAACGCGAACTGTTGCCCGCTATCGAATCGGCGAGCGAGCATCCGGAGAGAGCCACCATCGCGGCGCTGGCCTTGATTTGGCAAGGGGGACGAGAGCGGCTGGGCGAAGCGGTTCAAGCGGCCGTATCGGCATCGGCTGCGCCTGTCGATGTCGCGCGAGCCGTCGGCCGCGCGTGCGCGCTCGGCCCAATCAATTCAAACCTCGCAGAATCGAACGCCGTGGAATCGAGCGCTGTAGATTCGAACGCTGGCGATTGGTTGCGCGCGCAGGTCGCGAGCGCCTCAGACGCAGAAGAACGAGCCGCGTGGCTCTGCGCAGCCGCCGAGCAAGAAACCGGCCGCCAGATTGCGATGAGCTTTTGGGCGCAATGGCTCGAAAGCGACCACCCCGCCACGTTGCACGCAGTCTGTCGGGCGCTGGCCGGGTCGCCCGACGCAACACTCGAACGCTCGATGGTGGCGCGCGTCGAGTCACTTGTTGGCCACGAAGATGCAACGGTGCGCGACGCGGCGCTCGTCGCGGGTTTGCGCATGCAGTCACCGAGCGCGTGGGCGCGATGCCGAGAATGGGCGCTCGATAGTGCACAACCGTGTCCCCTAGCGACAGAGCTTTTCGCGGCGCTCGGCGGAGCAACCGAGCGCGACGCGCTGGTCGAGCGCCTGCAGGGCGCGCCGAGCAGCCAGCCTCTCGTATGGGCGCTGGGCTATTGCGGGAGCATCGAAGCGATTCCCGCGCTGCTTTCCCTGCTCGAATCTGACGACGAATACATCGCGCCGCTTGCGTTCGAGGCGATCATCACCATCACGGGGGTCGACAGCACAGGGCTTGGACGCGACCAAGTCGTGGACGCAAGCGAAGCCCAAGCCGCCCTCCCCTCGCTCGAAGACGATCTGGACACCGACCTGAGCCTTCGACCCGAAGACGCATTGCCCAAGCCGAATGCCGATGCAGTGCGCGCGTGGTGGGAAGCACATCGCGAACGTTTCTCGACCGACGTGTTCTACCTCTTCGGCACGCCAGAAAGCCCCGAAGCATTCGCGAGGGCGCTGGAACAAGGCCCGCTGCGCAATCGCCACGCGATTGCCCGCGCCGCCGCGTTGCGTACCGGTGGCACGTTCCAGCTCCCTACCCGGGCTTGGGGTTGCGTTCAACAAAACGCCATCGCGCCGCTGCGCGCGATCGGAAATCGAACGTGGCGGGCCCGGCGAAGCTGAAACCGGCACGGCGAAGCTGAAACCGGCACGGCGAAGCTGAAACCGGCACGGCGAAGCCGACAAGGCGGCGACCAAATACGAATAGGATTGAATATAAATAGCAACTGAGCGCCCTCCCGACCGAAAAGCATCCTGAGAACCGAACGCAGCCAGAGAAAACGGTTCCAGGGTCAGAAAACGGTTCCAGGGTCACGCGGGATGTGGGCACTCAACAACACAACGCCCTACGGGGCAGAGCGTACTTGGTGGCGCGACAGCACGGGGGCCCACCATTGGCTGGTCGGCGTTCAGGCGACGTTCGAAGCCCAGCCGGGCGGCTCGCTTCGCTTGACCGACGAACAGCCTCCGCCCGAGCTCGCGCCGGAATATTGGGAAGAGCCCGGCCAATCGAGCCTGCGCTGCGAAGCACGTCTCGTTCATCCGAAGCCGACCACCGATGTGCTCGTCGAAGCTAGCGCCTACGCCCCTCAGGGCAAGCCGGCGGCTTCGGTACCCGTAGGCCTTCGCATCCACAACCTGCCGCGCAAGGAGCTCCGCGTCTTCGGAACCCGCGCTTATTTTAGCGGCCTGACGGGCCTTTCCACCACGTCGCCACATCCCTTCATCTCGCGCCCCCTCCGCTACGAGGGCGCGTACGGAGGAACCGATACCTCCAGCGCCGACCCAAGCGCACATAGCGCCGACCTGCGCAACCCGGTGGGCAAAGGCTACGCGAAGAAAAACTCGACCTTGGACAACCAAGAGGCCCACTACATCGAATACGTCAACGGCCATGCCAAGAAAGCTGGCCCCGCGGGTTTCGGGCCGATCGATCGTCATTGGCTTCCGCGCAACCCATTCGCAGGCACCTACGATGCCGAATGGGAAACGCGACAAAAACCGCTTCTCCCTGTTGATTACGACCCACGGTTCATGCTCTGCGCGCCTCACGACCAGCGCCCCCTCAAGCCCTTGTATGGCGGCGAGCGTATCGAGCTCGTTCATCTTACCCCGCCAAGCTTTAGCTCGAGCGGCGCGTGGGTATTCGACCTGCCCAAGATCTACCTCACTTTTCGTACGCATTTCGGCAGCCGCAGCGAAGAACATCGAAGCCGGCTCTCTACTGTATTCATCGATGCGGAGCGGCAGCGCGTCTCGCTGACCTGGATCAGCAGTCTTGCCGTCAAAGCGCGCGACGCGGATTACCTCGACCAAACCCGGGTCGGAGAAAAGGCCTATGTGACATGAACGCTTGTGCCGACATCGTGGCGCTCGGAGCCTGCACCCCGCTTGGCTACACCGCAGAAAGCGCGGCTGCTGCGGTCCGCGGTCGCATCAGTCAGGTCAGCGGCCATCCGTTCATGGTGGACGCGGCCGGAGACCCGATCACGGGCGCGTTCAACCCGAAGCTCCCAGCCGACATCCCGGCGCCCGAGCGCATGCAGAGGATGGCGAAATGGGCGCTCCAAGATGCACTGCGGAGAATTGACCTTTCGTCTTGCTCGCCGCTCCCCGTGCTCCTCGCTCTGCCGGAAACCCGCCCGGGGTTTTCTGATGAACACGCGCAGAACATCACGCAGTCGCTTGGCGACGTAGTGATGAGCGATTCTCGGAACGGTCGAGACATCGAGCTGCGCCTCGAGCTCGCGGCTCGCGGTCACGCGGGAACGCTCCGCGCGATTCACATGAGCATCGAACGAATGGCGCGGGGTGAGTTCGAGGCGTGCGCGGTCTGCGGCACAGACAGCTATTTCGACGCCGACACCATCGATTGGCTCTCCGAACACCGACGACTCGTCGGCGTGGACATTCGAAACGGCTTTGCCATCGGGGAGGCCGCGGGCGCCATCCTTCTGGTCAGCGATCGGCTCCGCAACCGTTTGGGGGTGCCATCTTGCGGAAAGGCGCATCGCCCCGGCATCTCCGTCGAGCAAGTTTGCATCCAAGACAACGAGGACAGCCTGGGCATTGGCCTCAGCGACGCGGTCGGCGAAGCAGTCGGAAGCGCCGGCGCCGCGCTTCGGCTTCCGGAGCAAGCCATCGATATCGCGTACTGCGACGTCAACGGAGAACGCTACCGGAGCGAAGAATGGGGCTTTGCGGTGCTTCGCAATCCCCACGCGTTCAAAGACAGCGCATACATCACCGCCACCGAAAGCTGGGGCGATGTCGGCGCCGCGTCCGGCGTTCTGAACTGCATTCTCGCCTCCCGCGCCTGGTCGCGCGGCTACGCGCAAGGCCCCCGCGCGATGATTTGGGGAAGCTCTGAAGCGGGCGAGCGCGCCGCGCTGGTGCTCGAACAGCCGTCCTCAGGCCATCAGAAAGGAAACTAGCCATGGCTAGCGTCGCCATCAACGCCCCGAAAACCCCTGTCACCAAAGGGAGCAACACCGTCGCCGTGGCGACCGTCCCCAACGTCTGCAAGATGCCGGGGCCTCCCGCGCCCTTTGTTCCGACGCCTCTGCCCAACATCGGTCGGAGCGCCCTTTCTCCGAAAAAGTTCTCCAAGAAAGTCAAAATCGAAGGTCATCACGTGGGGATTCAAGGCTCCACGTTCGCGAGCCAGGGCGATATCGCATCGAAAGGAACCGGGGGCGGCCTAGTCTCCGCCAACACCCACGGCATCACCAAGTTCATCGGGCCAGGCTCGATGAACGTAAAAATCGAAGGCAAACGGGTGCAGCTTTTGGGCGACCCGATGCTCAACAACTGCGGTCCGAGCGGGAGCCCTCCGAACGCCGCGACCATGACGGGCGCAGTGCATGTGCCGGTGCCGCCACCCGCAGAACAAGAGCGCCTCGTCAAATGCGCGGTGAAAGAATGCGACGAGATGGCCATCACCCAAAAGCATCGAGCGCGCATGAAGAAGTCCATGACGAAGGCCAAGAAGAAAGGAAAAAGCCCGGGAACCGCGGCGTGTCGCACACTCGGCACCATCAAACACGAGTGCGTGCAAGACAAATTGGAGCAAGCCCCCGGAGCGCGCTGCGAGCGAACCTACGACATGCGCCAAGATCCGCCCACCGTGTTCATGCGGAAGCGCAAACCAAACGAAGAGTGCTCGAACTTTTGGAGCGGAATGGCCGCCGCGTTTCGAGCGTGCGGCGGACGGTGCAACTACAAGAAGGGCGACGCCAAGCGCCCCGATGTCGTGTTCGGCCCCGAGCCTGGCTCAAAAAACGTGTACGACGCGAAGTTCCCTTGCAACGCGAGCGTATCGGGCGGCAACGTAAGCGGCAGTCCGATACGCTCCAACCAAAGCCGATCCGGGAAGCAAATGATGTGCGAAGACCAGAAGCGGGACTACAAGAAGATCGCAAGCGGCGGAAAAGTCAAAGCCATCGCCCCGAAGGACGCCCGCAACGCAAACTGTGCGGACACACCCTGGTCATGACCGAGGACTGTGGCGTGTTCCGAGGAGAGACTCCATGACGATTGATTTCGACCGATTCCGAGCACACCTACCAGACAGCCCCGACGAAATCGTGGTTGCCTTGAGAGGAGGCTTTTCGCTGTTCACCGATGTCCCGTTCAACGAGTCCGCGGATGCCGCCCTCGCTACATATGAACGGCTTTTGAATGCGGGGCCTCGAGACCGATTCCGGTGGTACTACAACGAAGCGATGACGGAAGCGAAACCCGTCTCTCCCCGTTCCTTTTCGATGATGAAGCGCAAGCTACAACTCAAAAAGCAAGAAAAGCATCTCTACTCGCTGACGTTCTACAACAGCGCGGAACCAGATATCCCCGCCGAGCACGCCGTGAAGCTCGTGTGGTTTCCGCGAGAAGGATATTCAGCCTACTGCGCGAGCACGCTGCGCTACGTCATTCCTGGACCGGAGCTCGAATCGCGCCCTCACGAAATGCTCGAGCAGGTCCTCGCAACGTGTGAGCAGCTGCCTTTTCTGAGTGGACTCGCCGGTTATTCGCTGGAGTTTGGCTTGTACGACGAGGTTGAGGGATTGCGAGCGAGCTACGGCAGAATGATGCGCCACCCAGGGATCGATCTGGAGTACGTCATCTCGGGATGTGATTCAATTGGCCGAGGCAAAGGCATCAAAGGACTCGGATGGCTCACCATGTTGGGCACCCCGCTCGTCGACCGGCTTGGCGGGCGAGAAACTCTAAGGGCGCGTTTGCCAGACGCGGTTCAAATTCATCCCACCGCCTACGGACTAGTTCTGCAGCTCGGCGATGCGCCCGTGATCGGAGATGTCAATCGGCAAGATCGGCTTCCGCTATGGCGCGAGACCTACCAGGTGCTCAAACCGGTGCACGAACCGGTCATCGAAGCATGGATGACGCGAGGTACAAAGTTTGACCTCGGTCTCGACGACGAAGACGAAAAAACGGAGGCCTGGCTACGGAGGTTTGAATGAGCAAGGCATACGTTCGCACCCTGGTCCCAACGGTCGGCGCCACCTCGCCGATGGGTACTGCCCCGTTGGTTGGCACTGCCCCGTTGGTTGGCACCGCGGCAGGCGGCTGGCGCGTCACCGTCACGCTGGGCTCAGGAGACACCGCAGATCTTGGAACGCACGATGACGCAGACGAGACGCTTCACTGGATCATGGCGCATCTGTGGCGCATCACGAGTTGGGGAGCGTTCGCGCGTTCTTCGACGCATCCTGCCAGTGTCACTTTTGACCTGCTGGGCGAAGGGTCGCTCGCGAGCGATACGTTCTACTGGGACATTCGCAGCCCCTCTACCGACGAGCGATTTGTCCAAGTAGTGCACAACACCTGCGTCGCGTTTAGCCGGTTGACCCACCCGGTTGCCGAGATCCGCGTGGAACACCTGGACGACCAAGGCGACCTCGTGGCCGTCCCGCTCCATCCGCTTGCCCCGCTAAGCAACGACGAGTCGCAAAACCTCGACCGCTACCCGTCAACCTACGCAAACCCGGGCTTTCCCGTGGTTGTAAACCCTGGTGACCTACGGTTCGAAATCGAATTCGCGAAATCACTGACGGACGCACAATTCGACGAGGCGGTCGAACTGCTCGATGCATGGAGTCAGGTGGGAGTAGGTGGTTTTGCAGAAACCGATAGCTCGCTGGCGAGTGGTGCGTGCGTCATTTTTAATGGCGGAGCTGAGCCTATGGACGACTACACCCTCGAGCTGACGATGGACATGTTTGGCGGAGGCGAGCCTGCGCTATCCGCACTGACGAATCTAGTGTGCTGTCTGGATCGCAAACTCGCCCCGGTGCGCCGGTTCGTCGGCGAATAGCGTTTGCGACCCAGACAACAGTCCTAAGGTTGCGTCGTCAATTAAGGAGTCACAAAGAGCGGCAAGATCGAGCTGTTCCGAGCCGGAAGCAGCGGGCCCGTATCGAGATTTCTCGTTTGCCCGTTGCGCGTTTCCCGAATCACCGGCCGATAGGTTCCGCTGTATTGTTTGGCAGACAACACGAGACTCGAGTTGTCCCCCGTCACGACATAACCTGGCGCATTCGCCGAGCCACGATTGAGGTAGTTGAACGCACCAATCACCTCGGTGGCCCCTCCGTCGCGCGTCTCGAATACGGTCTGGTCGCGTTCGGTTTTGAAGCCGAGCACCCAGACCTTCGCGCCGCTATTGACGATGTTGAAGTTGGAGTTGCCTGCGCCGACCTCGGGGTTGAGCATTTGGGCGAACGCAAGCTGACCACGGCTAAACTCCACGTTGCTCGCCGTCGCGTTCTCCATATACACACGGCTGTTGTTGACCATATTCCGGTAGCCTCGGAACGACACGCTTGTAAGCACTACCTCACGCGCGGTGTTTTGCACAAACGCCCACGCATTGCGAATCTCGAAGTTTTCAAGCGCCACGGCGCCAGCTCCATCGTCGAAACGAAACACGCCGTCGTTCGACCCGCTGAGGCCTCCGATAGCGCTCACGATCGCATCGCCCGTGCCCAAGATTCGACGCACCGCGCCGCGCACCACAATGGTTCGCGATACGCGGTACTGCGGCCGCCCTCTGTCACGCCAGAGCAAGACTGTCTGCGCGCCTGAGTCGATGGCTGACTGAATCGCCGCGGTGTCGTCGTTGCCCGATGCGTTGACAACAGCCCATGCGCTCGGGTCGCCGTAGCCCACATCCGGAGTTTTCGCGTATCCGAGCCGCGAGGTTCGGCTGCCGTTGCCAAATAGCGCGACCGGATCGTGGCTTACCCACTCGCCGAGGCTTGTCCCGGAGGGAGACGGTCGACCATCTTCCGCGGGCGCGCTGCCGCCCACCGCCTGGCCGTAGCCAGTCGTGCGAATGTCGCGCACGTAGAGCGCACCGTTGCCGTCGTTGGCAATCGCGGGAGCCGAACTCGCCCCACCGCAAAGATCGGCGTTGACAATTCCCACCAGCGCGCGGCGTCCGTTGCCCACGCCACCGTCGATTTTGAACGCCGGAACGGTGTTGGTGCTTCGGAAGTCGCGCACCGTCATCACCTGCTGGGCGTCGCGAATCCCCGCCACGCGCTGATTGAGCACGTACACATGGTAGAGGCTCGCTCCGTGAAGCGCGCTCCCGTAGCTCACGCCGTAATCAAACCCGTCGACCACCAGATGCTTGACGGTAAACGGCCCGTTGAGCGGTGAATCGAGGCTGAGTCCGGCGACGCCGCGTTTGTTGTCGTCGGAAGAGCGAATATGCACGCGCTGCACCATGCCCCAGTTGCTGGCGCGAAACGCGAGACCCATCGCGCCCGGGTTGTTTTTCCCGGTGTCGATGGTGAGGTCCGAAACTTGGTTGCGAAACGCGGTCGCATCCGTGCGCACCGTGCTCATCTGCAGCACCGAGCGCGGGTTTGAAGGGTCGCCGAACCCGGACGCGCCGTCACGCAAGCGGATGATCGTGCCAAAGGTGCTCTGCCCCTGCACGAAGTAGCGCTTCGCGCCGTTTGCGGTTGCAAAAAGCGTCCCGCTCACATCGTAGGTGCCGTTTGGCAAATACACGAGCAGGGTGCGATTTTCTTCAATAGCGCGCTGAATCGCCGCGGTGTCGTCTTTGCCGTCGTTCGGCACTGCGTTATACGGCGGGCGCGTGACATTAACGATGCCCGCGAGATTGTTCGGATAGGCCATGTTGGGCTCAGGCCAAATCTTCACCTGACTCGGGCACCCTCCAGCGGTCGGCGCAGGCTGCCCCGTGTTCCCGCCGGAACTACCGGGCATGCCGGTCATGACCGACGAGCTGGTACCGCCGCCTTCCTCGTTATTGCTTGAGCCGTCCTCACGATCGATGCCAAACGCATCCGATGAATCACTGCCCGTACAGGACACATGGCTCAGCGCAAACAGGGATGCGAGCAAATACAGAGTTCCGTTGCCACGGCAAGATACGCCCGACACTCTTCGCATAATCGGTTCCTATTCCGCCCGGCCACACCACTCCCGATAGGAGAAGTGACTACATGAAGGCCGATCGATCACATGTAGGGATTTTTTTTTTCTGAACTGCCGCTCAGCCGAGCTGCGGATGGAAGGTAATATCCGCGTTGCGAAAGCTGCTGACCCATGCAGCGACGTTCTGGCGCGCCTCGAGAGGAATCAGCGCAAGTTCGATGACCCCGACATCCACGGGGCAGAGGTTGCGCGGGATGGAAATCTCGAGAAGATCGTTAGCGGCATGTCTGTCCTGAGTTTCGAAGAGTTTGAGCTCGACCTGCGCACCCACGAGCTGAGACGGGGGGGGCATGAAATTTCGCTGCAGCCGAAAGCAATGCGATTGCTCGCGTATCTGGCGGAACATCACGATCGCGTGGTGCCCAAAAGAGAGCTCCTCGATGCGTTCTGGCCAGAAGAACAAGTGGTCCCCGCCGCGCTGACCTCCGCCATCCGCACGATTCGCCGAGCCCTCGGGGAGAATCGAGACCACCGATATATTCGTACCGTTCACGGCGTGGGTTATCGCTTCGTGGCTTCAGTCCGCAACGGCCACTCGGTGCCCACCGAAGAACAGTCCTCGCTGGTTCTCGATCGAACACTCGTATCCGACCAAACATCACTCCCTGGTCGAAGATTGGCTGATCGAAGATTGGCTGATCGAGGGTTGGCCAGTCAGGGATTGGCATCCGACGAATCACTGGTGATCGATACCGACGATTTGTCCCACGATAGCGATCCTTTTGTAGGACGCAGCCGCGAGCTTCAAGAACTTTGGAGAGGCTATCGCCGGGCCCAGCGAGGAGAGCCTGGCTGGGTCATGCTCTGTGGTGAAGCCGGGATTGGCAAAACGAGGACCGTGTGGGAATTCTCGAGAGAGCTCGAGCGCATCGGCGCGTTCGTGCACTGGGGCCACTGCCCAGAAGAGCCCGGCGCTCCGGCCTATTGGCCTTGGCGACAAGTGCTCTCGGGAGTCGCGCACCACGCCGGCGGCTTGGACAAAGCTCGCAAGCTCGGCCTCGACCTGGCTGTTGTGGAACGGATTTCCCAATTTCTCGGTAGTCAAACGCCGTCTGAGCCCGCCGCGGAAGGCGAAAGCGACCGCTTTTATTTGTTCGCCAGCGTAAGCATGTTTTTGCGGGCACCGTCCCACGGCCAACAGCGCCACGTGATTGTGCTCGAAGACCTACACTTCGCAGACCCTTCGTCGCTTGCCCTTCTCAAATTTCTCGCCACAGAACAGCGCGGGTCGGGCCTCATGGTGGTGGGCACCTATCGGCCAAGCGAGGTCACCGCGGCATCGGCTGAAGCATCGTCCCTCGCTGGCGCAACGAGATTCGCGGAGCGCATTCAGCTCGCCGCGCTTTCGAACGAAGACGTTCGGCAACTGGTATCGACCCGGTTTGGCCACCCCTCAACCGACGCGGCAGTGGACCATTTGTGCGACGTGACCGATGGAAATCCGCTGTTTTTGCGAGAGCTTCTGCGTATTCCAGAAGTCGAATCGGCACTCCTCGGCGCGGAATGGCCAAGCCGACTGCGCCTTCCCGTCGGAGTGGAGGAAGCGGTGCGGCGCAGGCTGGATCCACTCACCGATGTTGCGCGATCGGTTCTCGATGCCGCTTCGGTCCTCGGCCGGCGGTTCGATGCGTTTCTCTTGGAAACTTTGTGTGAAGACAGCGACTCGATCGCGAACGCACTCGAAGAAGCCACCGCGGTAGGAATCGTCGTGCCCGCCTCCTCCTCCGGGCTGGGGAATCGCGGCCGCTATCGATTTTCTCACGCCTTGGTTCAACACGTAGTGTATTCGGGTCAGGACAGTACAACGCGCGCACGTTTCCATATCCATGCTGCGCGCGCCCTTCAGCGTATGCATCGCGATCGCCCGGGGCCCGTTTTGGGCCAAATCGCCAGACATTTTTCCGCTGCCGCCCGGCCCGGCCAAGCCCGTGACGCCATCAACGCAGCGATTCGGGCCGCAGAGCACGCAACATCCTTGCTCGGTTTTGAGGAAGCTTCGGAATGGTATTCCGTCGCGCTTGAACACCTTCGCCTCGAGGACGCGAGCGAGAGGGAATGCGGAGCTGTGCTTGTGGCGCTCGGCGACGTGCTGTTTCGCGCGGGAGACGCGGGAGCGCAAGATGCCCTGACGCGAGCGGCGCGCCTCGGCGACGAAATAGGAGATGGCGAACTGCTTGCGACCGCTGTCGACCGATTGGGAGACGTTCTCGTTGAAATCGGTACGGTGCAATCCGACTTGGTGGCGTGGCTACGGCGCGCGATTGAGCACCTCGACGTTCAGGACAGCCCGCTGCGGGTTCGCTTGATGAGCCGCTTAGCGAAGGCGTTCTACTTCGCCGCCGATGCGCACAAGGGACGCGCGCTCAGCGCTGAGGCGCTGGCCATGGCTCGACGACTTGGTGACCCGCGAACGCTATCCGCTGCGCTTCTGAGACACCATTTTGTGATCTGGGATGCCGATTCGGTCGAGGAACGCCTGATCATTGCCGACGAAGCGGCACGAATCGCAAACGATGGCGGGGTCATCGTCGACGCACTGGAATCCCGGGCGTGGCAAATCCAAAACCGCTTGGAGCTCGGCTCTGCGCAGGAGCTTGGTCCAGCGGTAGAGCTCTATGCGAAGCTTGCCGCCGAGGCGCGTTTGCCGCGCTTTCAGTGGCGAGCCACCTTGATGCGGGGGGCGGTCGCGATGATGGAGGGGCGTCTCGCCGACGGCGAAGCGTGTGTGCAAAGCTCAGTTCAAACCGCGCGCGATGCGGACCTCCGAAATATTTGGACTTTTCATATCGCCCAGGTGTTTACGCTGCGCCGCGAGCAAATGCGTCTCACAGAGGTCGAGCCTATGGTGACGGACATCGCACGTCGTCCAGGAGCGCTCGTCATTCTTCGCGCAGGCGTCACGCTCATGCAGCTCGAGCTTGGGCAGGTCGACTCCGCGCAACGTGAGTTCGAGTCGCTTGCGGATCGTGATTTCACAGACATCCCCCGAGACGGCAACTGGCTGCCCACCATGGTCATGCTCGCCGAAGTTTCAGTCGGCCTTTCCGACCAACGCCGCGCAGCACAGATTGAACAACTGCTCGCACCCTACGGCGATCGAGTGGTGGTGATGACCACGCTCGCCGCCTGTTTGGGATCGACGTGGCGATACCTTGCTCTTCTTTCCGGTTTACTGAATCGAGGCGACGCCAAGGAGCGTTTCGAGCGAGCGATCGACGCGAACCGAGCGCTCGGAGCAGATCTCTACGTCGCGCATGCGCAAACCGAATACGCCGAATGGCTTACGCGGCAGGGAGGCGACGATGCAACAGCCGACTCGCTCCGCGCGCAATCACACACCACCGCGGAACGCTTAGAGCTCAAGCGGCTGCTGGAGTAGCGCAGATCCGCCGCGCGCCCACGAGTCGAGATTTGGACGATGTCGGCGTTCACGACGTCCAAATTGTTTCTGTTCAGTAAACGGACCCACCAAAAAAGCGGCATCTGACGTTTGGTCGCAGTGTATTTTTTTAGTACCTTGGTTATATCGCGGTGTCATTGCAACTTAGTGGGGCTGGGATCCGCGGGCGCTTTGTACGGCCGTTGCGCACCAAGTTGTTGACGCCCTCCGAGGGGAATAGGGAGCGGGACCGTTTCTATGTTTGAGAGGAACTATTGGAACAAGGTAGGGCTCGCCGCAGCGACATCGCTGGCTGCGTTCGGGTGCTCTATTGGGGACTCCCCCGAGGTAGAGGCGCCTGTCGTCGAGACCTACCAAACCGGCGGAAACAACGGTGAATCCGTCGTCGTGGCCTATCCTGCGGCGCCCAATGCGGTGGCCAGCTCGACGTTCTCTGTAACCGTCAATGGCGAGCCCGTGTTCGTCGAAGAAGACCGGCGCATCAGCTACGCAAACTTCGCCTTCGCGGGCGAGGTCACGGTTGAAGTCACGCTGAGCGAGAACTTTAACACCTACAGGCTAAGCCCTGAGGCGTACAACATTTCGAGCAGCACCAATGGCGACAAGCTGACGTTCACCCTCGATCGTCCCCGCCACCTCGCTCTGCATCAAATCAACGGCTGGGAATCTGATTTTGTCAACGAAAAGCGCCTCTTCATCTTCGCCAACGCCATCCCCCAAGCGGCCGACGAGCTCGGCGCTTCGCAGGTTGTGAGCGCGCAGGCGAAGGGCATCGACTCCACCGGCGCAACTGACGTTACCAGTGCCATCGCCACCGAAATCGATGCGCTCTCCGCAGCAGGCGGCGGCGTGCTCGTATTCGAACCCGGCCTCTATTTGGTGCGTCACGTCTTCATGAAAGACGATGTCACCGTCTACCTCGAGGCCGGGGCGCGCATTCAGGCTTCGAACGTCGTTCCCTCCGAAGACGGCATCATCAAGTTCACCGATGTCGACAACGCCCGCCTCATGGGCCCGGGCTCCGTCGACGCCAATGGCGTGTACCTCCGCTACAGCACCAGCGCAGGCGGCTACTCGGTCATTCGCGCCGACCGTGCGTCGAACATTGTGGTTCAGGACGTCGTGCTCCAAGACCCCGCTTCGTTTGCCGTGTGGTTCCGTGATTCCGAGAACATCACGATGTACAACACCAAACAGATCGACTACGACAACCGCGACCTGGCAAGCAACGGCGGCAACGACGGCATCGATCCCGACGCGACCCGCCACATGCTCGTGGAGAGCTGCTTCGTGTATGCGGGCGACGACGCCACGGCCATCAAGGGTATCTCCCCGACCTGGCCCCTCATCGAAGACATCACCTTCCGCAACAACGTGATCTTTCAGTCAGCCCTTGGCTCTGGCCTGGGCATCGGCTCGGAAGTCGAGTCGACCAAGTTCCAAAACATCACCTATGAAAACAACGACGTGCTCGCGGCGCGTTTCGCGGTGGACATGGGGATGCGAGCGCCGACGTCGAATCCGGGCGACGACCCCGAGATCTCAGGCGTGTTCTACAAGAACAATCGCTTTGGCATGACCCGCGGCTCCTACGTCTTCGGCGGCAACGCGCGGCGCGATGCCATGTTCAAGGACGTGTTCTTCGAGCTGAATGACTTCGAAGGCAACAATGACAACAACCCGCCGAAGTACGAGACCTTCGACAACGCGGTGATGATGGACTGGGACTTCGACGGGGTCACCGTCGACGGCCAGCTCATGGACAACATCAACGACTTCGACACCACGGGCACCGGGATCAGCGGATTCACGTTCGCGAACAGCGCCCACACCCTCGTCACGGTCGATACGACCGCCAACATGGTGCAAGAAGGCGGCAGCGCCGACTTCGTCATCTCCCGAACCGGCAGCACCAGCAGTGGATTGGTGGTGTACTTCGAGTTGCGCGGAACTGCGAAAAACGGCACCGACTACTCGACCCTCGCCAACAACTACGAGTACCTCGCGCCCGGCCAGTCGTCGGCTACCGTGTCCATCGACTCCATCGCCGACGGGCAGACCGAATGGGTTGAGCAGGTGGTACTCACGCTCACCAACGACCACGGCGCAGGCGGCTACCTCATCGGAGCCGACTACAACGCCATGATCACCATCGACGACCGCCCCCTCGGCGTCTTTGAGGTCGGCGAGCTCACAGTGTCGCAACCGAACGCGACAACCTGGTTCACCCAGAACCTGCAAGGCACCTTCACCAACCCGATCGTCGTCATGGGCACGCCCTCCACCAACGGATGGCATCAGTCCACGATGCGCGTGCGCAACGTGACCCCCACGAGCTTCCAGTACCAAATCGACGAATGGGACTATCACGACGGCAAGCACACCAACGCGGAAACCGTGGCCTACCTGGTCGTCGAAGCGGGAACGCACGACATCGGCGGTCTCAAATGGGAAGCGAGCTATGTCCCCGGCGGGGTCAGCTCGGGCTGGAAGACGAAGAACCTCATTCGGAGCGACTTCGACGGGCAACAGATCGTGCTCGCTCAGGTCGCTTCGACCAACGAGGCATCTGCCGTCACTACCCGCGTTCGCAACGTGACCTCATCCAGTTTCGACATCGTTCTCGAGGAGCAGGAGCTCGACGGGCCGCACGTCCAGGAGACGGTCGGCTACGTGGCCATCTCTCCAGGAAACGGAACCAGCAACGGCTTGGACTTCGTCGCCAACAAGACCGGCAACTCCGTGACCCACAACTGGTACACCGTCAACTTCGGGCAGACCCTGAACAATCCCCTGATTTTCTCGGAGATGTCCACCTACGATGGTCTCGACACCACCGCGATGCGGCACCGGAACCTCACGTCCACCAGCGTGCAGGTCAAGTGCGAAGAAGAAGCATCGAAGGATGCCGAACTCAACCACACCACCGAGGTCGTTCGCTGGCTTGCCATTGGACAGTAGTATTGAG
The DNA here is from genome assembly GCA_028284955.1 of Myxococcota bacterium. Taxonomy (GTDB): domain Bacteria; phylum Myxococcota_A; class Polyangia; order Polyangiales; family Houyiibacteriaceae; genus JANQQS01. Next base: position 37,431 of record JANQQS010000095.1, read on the forward strand.
CAGTAGCATTGGCAGCAGTTGTCAGCGAATGACAAACGCTAGTTGAGGCAGTTTCGCAGTAACAACCAGCGTGTGCAGTACCCAGGGCCCGGCATGCAGTGCGCCGGGCCCTGGCTTTTTTAAAACATTAGATGTGCGAAAGAAGTCGAATCGCGGCTACCCACATGAGCGCCGCCGTCGCCTGCCGTACTCTCAATCCAGACAGACGAAGAATCCCGAACGCATTGCCCAGCCACCCGCCGACCCACACTGCCGGCACCAACGGCCAATAAGGCACAGCCAACCGCAACGCATCGAGGTCTGAAAGCCTGCTCGCCTGCCCTATCGCTCCGGCCACCGAGTTGACGAGAATGAACAGACTGCACGCCGCGGCGATTTGCTTTTCCTCACCCCAGCGCAAGGCGTAGAGAATCGGTGCGAAAAAGATTCCTCCGCCGATACCCACCGTTCCCGCAAGCATTCCTGTCGCCGCTCCGAACGCCGCAAGCCAGACACGAGGCACGGGATTGATCGACGCGCGTTCAATCGATACCAACCCAATCGAACGACGAGACGCCTGAACGAACATGATTGCGCCAGCGACGAGCAAGGCGCACCCCAGCAACACGACAAACATCTCTTCGCGAATAGGCAACCGGCCACCAAGCCACGCTGCCGGAACCGAACACATCACTGCGGGCATGATGTCTCGAACGCGAAGCAGCCCTGCGCGCCGGTAACGCAGCACATTCCCGCTCACCACCGCAACATTGCACGTCAGCGCAACCAGCGGAACGACGCGAAAATCGACGCCGAACAGCACCAACAGCGCGTTGTACGACGAACCGCCACCAAACCCGACGCTGGCGTAGAGCAACGCGACCACGAAGAAGAGCGCTATCAACACAACGTGCAACGATCTCTCGTCGGCGCGGCAGGGTCCAGCCTAAGAAGCGGAACTCGCGCAGACCACGAGCCCCCGCTGGACCGCTGGGCGCGCGCCGCATCGTTCAACCCAAGGCTCGATATGGCGAAACGTTGCGTAGCCAAGATGATCTTTTCCGCCATAAAAATCGAGCGCCAAAACCCAAGGGTAGAGCGCAATGTCGACCAGCGAAAACGCGTCGCCAACCACATACTCGCGACCCGCAAGCCGGCCATCGAGCACGCCGAGCAACCGCTTCGCCTCCGCGCTGTAGCGATTGACGCCGTAGTCGTCGGAGGTCTTGTCGCGGGCAAACTTATAAAAGTGACCGAACTGACCGATCATCGGCCCAAAGCCCGCCATCTGGAAAAAGAGCCACTGCATCGCCTCCCACCGTTCGTGCGGCCCTTGAGGCATCAGCGAATTGGTGTTTCCTGCCGCGCGCGCCTTCTCTGCGAGGTAGAGCAAGATCACGCCCGACTCGAACACCGAACATGACGCTCCCTCAGGCCCGGAAGGATCGACGATGCAGGGAATCTTTCCGTTTGGATTGATGCGCAAAAACTCTGGATGCCGCTGGTCGCCCGCCGAAAGATCGATGCGATGAGGCTCATAGGGCAACCCGAGTTCCTCGAGCATAATCCCCACCTTGCGCCCATTTGGCGTGGCCGCCGAGTAAAGCTGAATCCGATCCGGAAACTGCGCCGGCCAGCGAGAAGGAAACCATTGTTCGGTCATCAAGCCCTCCGTGGATGCGCACCGAGCCTACACTGGGAGCATGGAATCGGCATTCTGCGCTGCTTCAGTAGGCACGAATACGTTTCTCCAGCCGGTGCACTTTCCCCACTATTTGTCACGCAGCCCACGAGACGTTCCGCCTAAAGGATGCAACAATCTTGTTTGGTGCGTCGGGTTGCTTCGGGTTTCGTTTCTGCGTGCGCGCTGCTTGATGGCGCCCTCGCGGCACGGACGAGCGTGCAGCCGACATTCGCGCTCGGCCTCGCAGTCGCGCTTGTCGGGGCCACCGCAGGCTGCCGGTCCGGGCTTGAGAGCATCAACGTAACCGTCAACGAAGACGCCTCGACGACCAGTTCGCCAGACGGCTCAAGCTCCATCGTCGATGCCCGCGACTCAGGTGGCGACGAATTCACTATGGCCATGCTCACCCCGGGACAAATGCGGGTAGTGCTCGATAGCCTCGATGCGCCGCCATCCGCGATAACCTATGACCCCGCAGCATCCTGGTCGACCGCGGCGCCCATCAGCGGAGACGCGGGGCTCACGCGATGGACCATCGCCCGCGCGCGCTTTGGCTCGGACCCGAAAGAAATCGTGGCCCTACTCGGAGCGGCCGAGCAGGGACCACAAATGACCCTGTTGCGGCTCAGCGAAGGCCGGTGGAGCCCCGAATGGACCGAGCGACTAGACGCCGACATCGCCGCGCTCGAAACCCGAAACGCCGACATCGCGTTCGAATCAGAAACGGGCCACGCACTTGCCGTGTTCTCTGACGGCTCGGCGCGACCCAAATACCGATACCTCGAGAGCGGCAGCTGGTCCGATGCCGAGGCGGTGCCTATCAACGATGGTTCTGGTCCCGCGCCCGACTTGAGCGCAGACGACGTCCGCTGGATTCGACTCGTGCCCAGCCCTGCGCGGGAAATCACGCTCATTTACGCCGATGCAAGCGGCGCGATCGGCGCGATGATCTGGACGGGAAGCGAGTGGGACCAGAGCACCGCCATCGTCCTTCGAGACACCGAGGCAAGCCTCATTCTTCAACCTTTCGACGCGGCCTACGAAACGGATTCAGGCGAACTGCTCGTGGTATGGGATGAGGTGGCGGGGTTTGGGTTTGCGTCACGACAAGCGGGGCAGCCCAACTGGACGCTCGGAACACCAATCGACGTGCGCGACTTCGGCGTCCACGCGGTACACATGAGCGCCGCGCCCTCCGGCGACCACATCGCCCTCGGCATGGCCGACGTAACCGGGAATACCCGCCTCGCGCTCGCGACCTGGACCGGCGACGCATGGGTCAACGAGCGAAAATACGACCTCAACATCCGCGGAGGCCCCGGCGACGCACCGGTGGCGGTTGCATGGCAAACCGCAGAGCGCGCCATCTGCGTATACGCCGACCTGGACAGCTCAGAACTCAACTGGGCAACCTGGACCGCCGCGGACGGGTGGGACGTCCAGCCCGACGCACAAATGCCCGACTCAATGATGGAAACCGAATCCGTCAGACTCCTGCGCACCGAAAACAACACCGCAACCGCCATCATCCTCGACGCCGGCGGCCTCCTCTACGGCGCCCGCTACGACGGCACCACCTGGACCGAACTCCCCTCCACCGGCGCCCTCGGCCCCGCGCGACTAGCCACCGACTCAGTGCTCTTCGACATCTACGCGCGCCCGTAATCGAGACCGCAAAGGCTTCGCAAAAAGCCTGGAAACGGAGTCGAAATCACGCTGAGCATGGGGACATCTGACCACAGCGCTGTTGAGATTTTTGGAATGAACCTGGCTCCACACCGTTTCACACCCACCTCCGTGTTCGTCTTCGGCACTGCCCGAAAGACACTCCCCAGTTACTTCAGCCATACGCGAGATCAACATGCCGTCGGAACACAGCACAATGAAACATCGGCGCAGCGGCACGCTATTTGCGTAACTCGCAGATTGTTTCTCAGTGAACCATCTATGGGACGAACTCAGTTCTTTTCGAAAGCGACTTCTATGCAGTACAGCCGGCCGGTCTCAAGCATCCTGTCGTACGTCACATATGCCGTGCTGTTCGCATCGCTCGGATTTTCGGGCTGTTCAGCCCAAACCTCAGAGCCGGTTTCCGAACAGAAAGCAACCGGAGGGAACCGTTCAGTTTCATGGGGCAATGCGGTAAACGCAGCGGACCAGCTGCGGCCGTTTCTGGAACAGGTCGACGAAGCCACGTACGCCAACTCCTCTGCGGTAACATCTGGGACAATATCCTACGGGGACCAGCACACGACGTTCACAAAACTTCTACAACTTCACAGCGAGCTCGCTGCGCCTGCGGAACCTCTTATCGCCGATAGACAGCCGCGACGGGCGCTATCATGGGCGCAAGTCATTCAACCATCTTCGGGTTCCGATTTGCTGGCAGTTACTCAGCGGTACCTGCTCGATGAAACCGACACGAGTATGCAGTCGGGCACGATAGCGGATGTCATATTACTACTCGCCCCGGGCCTTGCGCCAAAGGTGGTCGTGGGGGTTTTGAGCTGGCGTAACGTCGATTTGAATGCGCTCGATTGGAATGATGAAGCCACGATCTCCTCCGCATCCAATCGATTCACGCACGACCTGTTTGTGGTCGACACAGAAACGAAAACCGTCCACCCCACAGCAGCTACCGCACGCGGAGGTTTGTGCACGGCCGTGTACACAGCGGGTTTCACTTTTGCTGCCGCTACCCTCGGACTCGGAATCCCGGTAGCTCTGGCAGGATTCGGTCTTGGCCTCGTAGTCGGCGTAGTGAAATGTACTAATGCAGGGGTGCCCTTGTAAAAACTCGAGAAGCGTCCCACGGAGAAGCGTCCCGGGGTCACTTAGCGGAGAAGCGTCCGGAGAAGCGTCCCGGGGTCACTTTCGTCCGACGCGACGAATCCGTTCGCACAGTGAAATGTCCCACAGTGAAACACAGTGAAATGTCCCGGGGTCGACTACGGGGTGGAAGTGAAATGTCACGGAGAAGCAACGTCCGAGAAGCTTGACGAGAAGCTTCCCGGGGTCAATCTCCCGCAACTGAAAACAATGTCCCGCGCCAGCGCGAGAAACGTCCCGAAAAACGTCCCGGGTTCACTTTCGAAGGGAGAAGCGTCCCGCGCGCTGTGAAACGTCCCGCGATCAATCGCCGTCGCGAGTCTCGGGCATCGTCACGTTCCGCACCTCAGGCAAACGTCACGACGGGGCAAAGCAAGTTCTGGAAAAGTCCAGTCGAAGCCATCCTGCAAGTGCTCGCAACAACGTCCAACAGGGTCTGAGAACGTGCGCGGGTGGCTAAAACGCCTCTGCAGCCCGCTGTCTTGAGAGGTGCCTCCTCCGCGCAGTCTACGACTGGGAAGTCGCGGAGAGCAACCGGCGCATCCTCCACGTTCCATCTGGAAACGGAACATTCCGCTCGCCCGCATGAAAGCGCGAGAGCGCTTCCCGATAAGCTTGTTGAAAAGCTCGAAGCTTCGTTCGAATCGCCTCAAACGCTACCGCAACGACAGCTACAAACCGAGGGCTCCGGGACGGTTTTCGGTGCACGTTGCACGGAGCTGCCTTTGGCGAACGATTGAGAGCTTGTTCGGCGCCCACAAATCGGTGCCGCCCTTGCGTTCTCAGTCGCATCCGAGCTTCCCGCGTGGCTTCCGCATCACTTTCCCGCAACATCTCATGATAGCGATCTTCTCGTCGGGCCTTGCTTTCTCCTCGCTGTTCCGCCACGAAATGGTCCGGAACGTGGATGCGAAGCGTTGCCCGCTCGGGACCACAGCGATCAGTCATCCACGACGGTCTGGTCGCGTCCAGCTGTCGGGTGCCAGCTGGCGTCAGAGTACCAGGCCAATCGTTGGGTCTCTTGACCAGTTGCGCCTCGGTCGGATTGGTATGGGTGTAGCGCATCATCTTCCAGAACCCCTCCTCGCTGGCCAGGATTTGATCTCCAGTGGATTTGCTCGGCTCGAAGATCGCTCCCTGAATTCTTCGTACGCGTTGCAGCCCAAGCGCGATGGTTCGATGCACCCAGTTGAGAAACTCCGGTAGTCGCCCTTCTCGGTCGAATACGTTCGCGTGATAGTGATTCGACATCACGGTGATGCGAAGCACCTCCACCTGAAAGCGGGCTGAGCCTACTGCGAAGCAGTAGACGACTAAGTTTCTCACTTCAGCATCGGGAAGAAGCAGAAACTGTCGCCCAACGCAGCGACGCACGATGTGGTGGTACGTGTCCGGTTCAATCATTCGAGGTCGGGTCATGGACATTTATCGGCGCTCCGCGTCGTCAGTTGCTTGTGCGGTCGCAAAATCGACCCCGGGTCGAAAGGGAGGAAGAGGGGGTCGAACTTCTTGTGTCCGGTTCAGTATCCCTGAGTGTCTTCTTACCAATGGCGGCGATTGCTGCTGCCAAAGAAACTCGGAAAAGGACGTATTGCTATGCAAACTTGGCTACAAGAACATGCCGTATCTGTGCTCAGCGTCGCTGTTTCGCTAAGCGTGGCTTGCTCTGCACAAACAAATGAACCTGGCTTTTTGACAGAGACAACGAAAGCAACATCTCCGCCACCAGATAGCGAAGGCGTTGTTCATCATGTCTATCTCAATGAACTGCTTCCGGAGCTTGATGCTGAGCAACGTCACACAATCGAAGCGCTTCGAACGAGACTCGAAGAGGAACACGCGAATGGCGCGGAGTCGATCGAACTCGCAAGCGATGACCCAATGTACCAAGCATTGATAGCGATTCCTGCAATCCAGAGAATCGTTTGGAACTTGGGTTGCGTCGCAGCGGTAGGGACCGTAAGCGTCGTCGCGGCGCTCGCAACCAACGCTCTCGGCGGCGCAATCGTCTTGGGCCTTGGATTGGGTCTCTGTGAAGGCCGCCAAGACGCATAAACGCAGTCGCCGGACTCGCTCGCGGTGAAAGGAGCGAGTTCGAAGTTCAGAGCTTCCGAATGCCGCCGTTTTCATCTTGGGTGAGCTGTGGGCGATACGCGCTTGTCGCTTTGTTTTTTATTCTCGGTTGCTACCGATCTCTTGTACTGCCTCGGTCGAATGAATCGGAAATCGAGGACGCATCCGTGCCGGCAGACGCCGCCGTTACGGATGGACCATCGTCTTCTCGCATGTCGGACGCAGGAAGCGATGCCGGACGCGTCGAAGCTGGCCCGCTACTCCCTCAACCTGATGTTGGCAGCGCCGACTTGCCGGACTCACCCCCCAATGACGATACTGAACCCGAAGATCCAGGTCGCCCCGACGTACCCGGGGCCTCTGGAATCGACCCCATCGACCCACTCGCTCGTTTTCACATCGAGCTGCTCTTTGTCGACGAGCTGCCGGTGGAACAACAGCTTCTTTTTCGCAATGCCGCCGCCCGTTGGGAACGTTACATCAGCTCTGAGCTCGAGGATGTAGTTGTGGAGCGTACCTTTTGCGGCGTGCCCAGCGAGCTGCTCCCGTTCGAAGTTGACGATTTGGTGGTGGTGGTTTCGGTTCCGGACATCGACGGCGAGGGCGGCATTGTCGGCGCCGCAGGGCCACGCTGCGTTCGTTTACCACGCGATGAACGGGGAAACGTGACCGCATTTCTTCCCGCAACTGCGTCGATTCAAATCGATCGCGCGGATCTCAATCTACTCGTCGCTCGAGACCAACTTGGCATTGTCGTACTCCACGAACTCGGCCATGCGCTGGGAATCGGCAGTGGATGGCGCGGTCTCAATCTACTTGAAAACCCAGTATGCAATCCGGAAACCGGAGCATGCGGCTCTGGCGATCCCCGCTATCGAGGAAGCGAAGGAGTCGAGGCTTGGGAGGCTCTGGGATTCCTCGGTTTCGTTCCGGTCGAAGCGTTCGGCGGCTCCGGCAGCGCAGACAGTCACTGGCGCGAATCCATCTTCGGCAACGAACTCATGAGCCCCACCCTATCGTCCTCCGATAGGCAAACCCCCATCAGTTCCGTCACGCTCGGTGCGCTGGAAGACCTCGGTTACTCCCGCACCGCAGTCATCGCCGACGACTTCGTCCCGCTCGCCTCATCATTGCGCGCCGACGAGCCCGCCGCCGCCCTCTCAATGCAAGACGATGTGCTCCAGCTCCCGATATACGAAATCAGGCCCAGACTGTAACGGCATGTTCTGGCTCAGGATGTCCGCGACTCACCAAAATTTGAGACCCTTGCCCGGGCAGGTGTGGCGGGAATCGAAACGGGGTCAAAATCGACCCCGGGTCGGGTCGCGGGGTCGGGGTCGGGGTCGCGGGGTCGCGCTGTCGGGTCGCGCTGGACCCCGACAGAAATCGACCCCGGGTCGAGGGGTCCGGGGTCGGGTCGCGGAAATCGACCCCGGGTCGCGGGGTCCGGCGGCGGGGTCCGGCGGGGTCCAGGGTCGGCGCGACAGAAATCGACCCCGGGTCGCGGGGTCGGGGTCGACAGAAATCGACCCCGGGTCGCGGGGTCGGACCCCGCGGGGTCGGCAGGGTCGAGGGGTCGGGGGTCACCCCCGGGGTCGAGGGGTCGCGGCAGAACGGGGTCGCGGCAGCCGTAGCAGCTGGCACCGGGTCGCAGCGGGGCGACGAACGGGGCAGCTGGTGTGCCGAAAGAGACGGGAATCAGGACAAGCTGTCACTTCTTCGACAACTGGCGTCGTGCGGCGTCCTGCAGCCTTTTGTACGTCTCGGTGCCGCCGTGCCAGAGCGTGAGTTTGAGTTGACTGGCCGCGTGAAAACCGACCGTGATGACCTTCGAGCTGTATTGGATCGTATCCACGACACGAGTCTGTCGCGCCCGCCCCGGAAAATCGGTGTGTAAGCACTTCCGGCTATCTTTGGGAAGGTCAAGCTTGGTCCATGCCGCAATCATCTGATACTCGCTTGGTGCACATTCGAGTTGCCATTGGTACGCTCCGTTGTTTCCGGAAGCCAAGAGCTGAACGCCGCCTTCGGAATGAATATCCAGCTCGAGTTCGTAACCGAATGCAAGCCAGCTACTGCGATCAGACTCCAGTGCTATCGTCCACAAAACAGGTCGGTTTTGTTTCGGCTCCTGCGATTCGTGGGCACTTTCAACGCGCGCTGAACACGCGGCGAACAATAGGCCTGCAGACACCCAAAGAAACCGAATCGATACCAAGTTCGCAGTGGTCATCCTGAAGCTCTCCCGCGCGCCGTGCTTGCGCAGACACACCAATTTCCAGCCAATCCAGTCGCTGCCGACCACGCTTGGCTACGTCATCGCAGGCGTGAAGGCAAACCGCAACGTGCGGAGGTCCGGCCCGTAGAAGCGAGCGACGGAGAGAACCGGTGGAATCAGAATTTGATCAGGATTTGATCAGGCTCTGGTTAAGACTTTGGGGTCGTTGTGGATTTAGCTGAGTGCATTGCGGCGGGCGAGGTGGCTGCCGTGCACAAGGAGAATTCACATGTTTGGAAGAGTTGATACCGGAGGTAACCTCCAAGGGGCTTCGGACGGAGGCCGAGCTCGCGCAAAGCGGGCGCTTTTTATGACAGCCTGTTCGTGGGTCGCGGGTGTTGCGGCGTGCGCGAGCCCCACCGGGTCGGACGTCGGGTCATACCAGTCAGACCTCACGGCCACGTCGGCTTCGGCCTACCAGCTCAGCCCTTCAACAACCCAGCAGATCAACTCGTCGGCCGCCGCTGGGCAGATCACCAACTCGGCAACCGCAGCGAGCACCGCGATCGTTCCTGCTGTCCAAACCATCGATCCCTCCGCGATATCAACCGTATCTCTCACAGAGGAGTGTCGCTCGGCTCGAATTTCTGCGAAGCGCGCGGCACTCGCGGCAAGCGCGCTGTGGAACTTAGGCGCGACCCGCGCGGAAATCGAAGCTGTCCCCGGACTGCTGGCAAGCGTTTCCCAGGAGATCTGCCAAACCGGAATCTACGGTGAGGCGTCGCATAGGTTTGGGCAGCTGGTGCTTGACGTAGAGCATCGTTTTGCGGTGCAGCTTCCGGAAGACGTTCAGCCAAACGGTCTGTTTGAACACCTCTATATCTTCGAAACCGAACGACTGAATCGCGAATGCATGATGGAGCCAGACGGAGAAGTCATCGATGCACTGCAAGGAATTCAAGATCTCGGCGTGCTGAGCGATACGCAGTTCGATGCACTCGAGGATACGCTCGCGTTTGGTCGCTGCGGCCCGGGAATGGGACGCGGCTCCGGGGGTTCGCGTCTCGATTTTCTTTCCTGCATGCACGAAGGGTTGGCAGAAAAACTTGATCGAGAACTCGTGGACGACTGCGACTCGATCAACGGCACTCCAAAAAAACCCGCGCCTGCCCCTTCGCCGCCGCCGAAAAGCGGAACCACACCGAGCCAGAACTGTACCGGACCCAACTGCAGGAACACAAACACAACGGATCGCTCCAGTAGAAGCAGCAGTCGGACCACTACTCGAGGAGGCCAAGGTGGCAACGGCCAAGGTGGCAACGGCGGCAACGGCGGCAACGGCCAAGGTGGCAACGGCGGCAACGGCGGCAACGCAACAGTGACCGTGCAGTGTCCCGCTTGTTCCCCGGGCGGTGGCGGTGGAGGCGCTGGCGGTGGGAGCGGTTCTATGTCGGGCCTCGCCCCAGAAGTCGTTAGGTCAGGTGCGGCGGTAACCGTCGCTGTTATTCAAGAGGTCGGAGGCATAATTCGCGAAGGACTCCGAGCAGTTGCAGACGTCGGCAGCGCTACCGTCACGGCAGCGGGCAACGTGCTTTCTTCAGCAGTCCAAGCCACCGAGAATGTCGCCAACCGTCTCATCGACAAGCTCCCCGACCTATCCGACGTGTTCCAGTGCCCCGCGATCATGACCGAGAACGGGCCGGCCATGTTGGCTCGAAGGGACGCGCCTGATGGAAGCGGTGGGGCACGCGACCATATGTCTCTATTTAGCGTCCACGACCTCGTCCGCGAATGTAAGTGCAGCACCGGAAACGCGCCGACTCCAGGCACGCTTTGCGGCGACGTCGGTTTATCGATCGACTCCGATCGCGCGCAATGCATGCGAGACCCCTTCGGCACCGGAGGCACTCGTTTCGGAACCCGCGGCCGTATCGTCGACCCGGAACTATGCCGGGAAATTTTCGCGGGCGACAATCCAACGCTTGTCTCGAGCAACGTCCTTTGTTTGAGCAAGCAGTGTGCAGACGGGGCGACGCTGGACGAGAACTGCGACTGCGTGACGCCTGGCGGTTCCGGCGGCGGGTCGGGAAGCAACGCATGCGAAACGGTCAACTGCGGGGAGGGGCATAGCTGTCAATGCGACGGGCCCGATTGCTATTGCCAGCCCGCAGACCAAGTATTCTGTGAAGGACCGATGGCGGTGTTCAACCCCGCGTGCAGCGATGGCGGACCATTTCCCGGAGTGCCTACGCCGGGGATCTAGCGGCTACCGCGTAGACTGAACGAAAACCACGTCAAATGAAGCGACCCTTCGAACCAGTCGGGGGGTCGCTTTTTTTTTTTTGCGTCGAAGCCGAATCAACGTTCAAGGATCTAGAAAAACGCCCGATCTATCTATCGATGACCGCGTTTGCTGCGATGTCGTCCGAGCAGATGCTGGGCGACTACCGAATCGTGACTGAGCTGGGGCGCGGAGGCATGGGGGTGGTGTATTTCGCGGAGCATCAGCGCATCGGCCGCCGCGTCGCCATCAAGGTGCTTCGCCCCGAGCTATGCCAAAGCGAAGATATGATCAGCCGCTTTTTTCAGGAGGCGCGCACCGTCAACGACATTCGGCACCCGAACATTGTGGAAATCACCGACTGTGCGCGGGTGGGCGAACATTACTACATCGTCATGGAGCTGCTCGAAGGGGAGACGCTCGAAGAGCGGCTCGAGCGCAAAGGACGGATCGAAGAATCGAAGGTGCTCGAGATCGCTCAGCCGCTCGCCTCGGCGCTTTCCGCCGCGCACGAGCACGACATCGTCCATCGCGACCTCAAACCGGAAAACATTTACCTCACCAACCACCCCGACTACCCCGACTTCGTCAAAGTGCTCGATTTCGGCATCGCCAAGCTGCTCACCAGTGCCGAATCGTCAGCCACTGCGTCGGGAACGGTGCTCGGCACGCCCATCTACATGTCCCCCGAGCAGTGCGTGGGACAGAAAGATCTCGATGGCCGGAGCGATATCTACAGCCTGGGAGTCGTGCTCTACGAAATGCTCGCAGGGCGCCCGCCCTTTGATTTTGATGCAGTCGGACGGTTGATCGTTGCGCACGTGGGGGAGCAGCCGACGCCGCTGCAGGATTTTGTTCCCGACGTGAGCGACGACCTGGTCAAGGTGGTCACGCGCGCACTGGCCAAAGCGCCAGACGATCGATTCCCCTCCATGATGGCGATGCGCGATGCCATCGCCGAGGTCGGCAAACCGAGCACGTCCACCAAAGAAACTCGCGCGCTCACCAACGCTTCGGACGAGCCGAGCCAACCTCGCGATCCGCAGGTGGTTCCTGCTTCTACCGAAGAGGCGACCTCCGCAGCCCCCGCCGCAGAGCCTGCTGCCGCCGACAAACCCGAGGAAGAAGCGCCAGAGATTCGCGCCGAGCCTATTGTCGACAAGCTCTCGCGCATCTTGCTGCAGCGCATTCAAACTCGGAAACTTCAGCTTCCGTCGATGCCCGAAGCCGCGATGACCGCGCTCGAGCTCCTGCAGAAGGGCCACTGCTCGTTCCGCCAGCTCGGCGAAGCGGTGGGCCAAGATCCGCTGCTGTCGACCCAGATTCTCAAGGTGGCCAACAGCCCCGTGTACTCAGGCATCCGCAGGATTCGTTCGGTCGAAGAGGCGGTAGGCCGAATCGGCATGCGTGAGCTCGACGTGCTTTTGGTCCAGCTCTCGGTGCACCAGCTCTTTCAATCGCGCAACAAGCGTATTCGCTGCGCGTTCGACGACCTGTGGAACCACTGCCTCGCCGTCGCCATTCTCGCCCAAGAAATCGCCAAGCAGCTCGAGCTCGATATGGAGCGAGAAGCCATCTATCTCGCCGGCCTCCTGCACGACGTCGGCAAGCCGGTCGTGGGTTCGTTTCTCCTCGAAGCGGAGCGAACACTCGGCCAGCGTGGATGGATGGGTGAACGTACGTGGCGCGAAACTGTCGAGCGATGCCACCGCGAAGTCGGCGTGGCGCTCGCCATGGCGTGGAAACTGCCGCGCGACATTGCCCGAGTCGTCCACGGCTGCCATCGCCTCGACCCCAGCGCCGGCCCTACCCCGGCCAACGTAGTCTGCGTCGCCAACGCGTTCGCCGAGCTCGCCTCCGAGCATACCGGCGTCGACGAACGCGAAATCGCCGAAACCATCATGGAAGCCGGCCAAAACATTCTCGGCTTCGACGCCCGCGTGCTCGAAGTGCTCAAGCAAACGATCGAAGAGCGCACCGCGTATACCCGAACCAAAGGCGGCACGAAGGCTGAATGCGCAGCGACCGTGATCACGGTGCGGGGCTAAGCTAGTCGTAGCACGTTCCGTCAGTCAGGATATCGAGCATCCCTTGGTGCATCGCAGGTAGCTTATCGCTTATGAAATCAGAGTTTGTGAAAGCAAACACGGCACCCTTCCATTCTACGAGTATCGTATAGGCCAAGCGTGCGCCGCGCGTCTTCCCGAACCCGTCAACCTCTCCGTATTTGGGCACGCCTGCTAGCCACAAGACTAGGTTCCACAAGTCTTTCAAAGCACCTTCCACACTCACGGGGTTGGCCAACTCACTATCTATGACGCCCCACGCGATAATCAGCACATCGCACATCTTTTTTCTTTGTTTCTTGCTGTGTCGAACCCGATTGATCGCGGCTCGGAAGTTCTTTGTGAAGAGCTCGGGTGCGATCGGGGGTGCGACTTCCAACTGAGAGATCAACGCAGCAATCTCGGTTTCTGCTGCATTCAGACCTTCGGACCAATGCGGTATGATCTCAGATTGCTGCTTTAGCTGCTCAGGCGCGTCTTCGTCGGGCGTGCGCACCTCGGCAACGCATCCCGCCGCTACGCCCAGCCCGACAATACCCATCAGAGTCCTCAAGAAGAGAAATGGTACGAAATGGCCAGACATCAAAACCTCGTTCTCTTAAACGCTAGCCCTGGCATCTGTCACGAACACTGGGGCGACGAGACGGCTTGTTGTACCAGGCGAGCGACGGCGACTTGCTCGCCTGACGGCAATAGGACCCAGCACGTGGGCCGACCGAGTCACCTTAGACCACGCAAACCACATGCCAACGATCTGATCGCTCCCCGATACCGATACCCAATCCAATGCTGATGCCGAACCAGACACCGATCCCGAACCAGATCCCGAACCCGATGCTGATGCCGACGCTGAACCCGTTGCCGACGCAGGGCGAGCGCCTACTTTTCTAAACAAAATTTTTGCTCGAGATGCGTAAGCTGATCAACAAGCGTTTGCAGTCGTTTCCTGCTGATTCGTTTGTTGAGTAGTTCAACAACGATCGCTACGGCGCGCCTAAGCGCCCAAACCTCAACTAGAGAAGACAATGACCAGTTAAGGGTGACGTATGGTAGATATTTGGCGTCTATCTCGTCGGTGACGCCCTTGGTGCTATGCGAAAGCAACTCGTATATTTTCTGGAACGCTGACACGAGCGCGCAAAACTCGTCTTTTTTCGCAAACGAATACAGAGCGCTCAACAGGTCGTAGAGCTCTTCAGCAGTAATCTGACCTCGATGATATTGATCCAAAATCTCCTCAATCTCGTCGCTGAGATCTCCATCACCTTCATAGTGCCCGCTTGCGCTCAACTGCGCGTGCACCTGGTCGATCTGAACCGGCGACAGGCGCGCAATCGCCTCATAAAATTCGCTCCAGCTCGTCGTCCGCGTACGGGCTCGGCCACTCAAGATCGCCGAAGATTCTTCCCACGCATGCCGAAAGCTCAGCTGCCGCAGCAATAGGTTCGACTTGATCACGTTTTGAAAGCAAGGATCAAACCCTTCGCACGAAACGAACAACAAATAGGAACCGATGATCACCGCCCCCTTCAATGTCAATGCGGCCTTTTGACCATGCTGCTCGGGAGAAGTTCCTTCCCCGTTCGAGGCGGCGACGCACGACCACAGCAAGCATGACGCAGCGCATAGGCTCACCGCGCGGACAAACGATCTTCGCTGTACGAGTCGATCCAAAACGCTGTTCGACGCGAATCAGCAAATATTGTGCCAGGCGGCTATCGGCGCGTGGGCTCGCGCGGAGGCTCAAAGCCGCGGCCCCCCGTTCGAATGCGGACAATCCGGCCGTTTTCGAATGTCACGATGCGCATGAACTGCGAGGGGCCACGGTTGTATACCCACTCTTCGATCATCACCGGCACCGATTGTTCCACGATATGCGCTCCGCGAACATGCGCGCCCGGGTAGCGCACGACCGAACGGACCACGCGATACTCAACGCGCTTCTGCACCTGCAAAGGAGTTCCGCAAAGCGCATGAACCCGCGCCTGCAGGTCGCCGCGCAGAACGAGATGGCTGCCGCAACGCATGGCGTGCGCCGTGCCCACTCCGCCAAATAGGGCCGCGCAAAGCACGACAAGGCCCATGGCCGAGCGACGCGCCATATGAGCAATCGCGTGGCGAGCATGGCTTCGCGTAGAGCCGTTTGGCGCGGAACGAGTGGGTATTGGACACGTCCGTCGTTGATTTCGGTTCATGGATTCCTCTCCGCGCAAACGCCGACGTTCATCTAGGGATCGTGACCGGACACCCGCGATCGCGCAAACCTCGCGTGTTGGTGCAAGGACCATCGCACGCTAAGCTCGTCGCTATGTCGTTTCTCGCCAAGCTGTTCGGCGGCTCCCCGCAGGTCGTGCCGACCCATCTGGATACATGGGAATCGTTCTCAGAACATGTTCTCAAAAGCGAACTGCCCGTCATCGTCGACGTATGGAGCACCTCCTGCGCGCCGTGTCGGCAGCTCGCACCCGTGTTGACCCGCGTGGCGACCAAGTACGACGGACGGATTCGCGTGGCAGAGCTCACCACCGACGCGGAACCGCGTCTTCTCATGGAGCTGAACGTTCGCGCCACGCCAACCATCCTCGTGTTCCATCGCGGCAAAGAAATGGGGCGAATGGCGGGGTTTCGCCCCGAAAGCTGGTTTGACGAAATGATCGAAGCAGAGTTTCCTCTCACCGACGCTTCATCCTAAGCCCGATACGACGCCGGTCGAGGTCTACGCTCGGCACTCGGACCGTCGAATGACCGCCTACCTCAAAAGAGATCGCAATTGTACGCGACCGCTTTTGCCCAAGCATCTTTGGCCACTTCGTGCTCGTACACGATCTGGTTTTCGGCACGTTTGTACTCCATCCAGATGTTTCTGTACTCCACCGGGATGCTTCGTACTCCTTCATAGTAAAACACCCGCTTGAATCGGTGGGGCCGGCTTCTGTCGGTTTTGTCGATTTCCAACGATCGGATCCACGTTCTGCTTCCGTTGCTTACGTTCACTCGAACGCTTGTGGCGTCTTTCTTGAACGGTAAGATTCCGTAGGTCCACCAGGTCTTGGTCTCGTGTACGTGGTCGGTGGCGCGACACGTCACCTCGGAAAGCCAGCGTCCTGGGCCCCCGGAAGCATCTAGGGTGATTTGACGTTGTTTTGCTTCGCTGCCCGCGTTGTCGTCGCTCATATCGGTGGCGGCCGCGCAACCGGTTCCCGCGCATACCGCCAACAAACAACCAACTGTGCTGAGGTTCGCTGCGTGTCTCGCCGATGCCTTCGCGAAGGTGCACATTTCCGTATACCCGTTCTTCAAAGCGCGTCTCCCTATGATCCACTCTGTGCAGGTTGGTCCACTCACACCCGAGCAACATCAACTTTAAGCAACATCGATGCCACTGAATCGAATGCACTCTCAGATGCGCCAGAAGCTCGCCAAATCGTAATATTTGGGTGCGTTTTGTGCCCTGGTGTGTCGAGCATCGCGAGCGAGGCGGGCGCCGGCGTCTGTGGAAAACTTCCGCCTGGAAGCCGGCGGGTCCTCTCACCGACGCTTCGCACCCAACCCAGTAGCACCCAGCCCAGTAGCACTCAGCCCGATACGACGCCGGTCGAGGTCTACGCTCAGCACCCGGACCGTCAAACGGTCGCCTACTTTGACCACGTCGGATGGCTTCGACACATAGTGGTCGGCCAGTTGGCTCACGTGCACCAGCCCGTCTTGGTGCACCCCCACGTCAACGAATGCTCCGAAGTCGGTCACATTGGTAACCACTCCTTCCAGCTTCATGCCTTCTTTCAGGTCGTCGATCGCGCGCACGTCGTCTCGGAACTTCGTTGGCTCGAATCGTTTTCGCGGATCGCGACCAGGCTTTTCGAGTTCGGACAAAATGTCGTCGAGGGTCGCCTCGCTCAAGTCGGGCCCAAGATACTGCGCGCGTTCGATTTGCCGCGCGACCTCTGGGCTCTGGGCCATGCGCGCCATGGTCGTCCCTCGGTCGCGCGCCATGCGTTCGACCAGCGCGTAGCGTTCGGGATGGACCGCAGAGCCATCGAGCGGATGCTCGCCGCCGCGCACCCGAAGAAAGCCCACGCATTGCTGGTAGGCTTTCGGCCCAAGCCCTTTGACCTTTTTGAGAGCGGCTCGGCTGCGAAAGCGACCGTTGGCTTTTCGATGCGCGATGATGTTTTTGGCGAGTGAGGGACCGACACCCGCTACATGGGTGAGCAGCGGCGCGCTCGCGGTATTGAGCTCGACGCCCACTCGGTTCACGCAGCTTTCGGTGACTTGCCCAAGCTTCGCCGAAAGCAGCTTTTGGTCCACATCGTGTTGGTATTGGCCGACGCCGATCGCTTTCGGATCGATCTTGACGAGCTCAGCGAGCGGGTCCTGCAGTCGGCGCGCAATCGAAATCGCGCCGCGCACCGTAAGATCGAGGTCTGGATGCTCTTCCCGCGCAATATCCGATGCGCTGTATACGCTGGCGCCCGACTCGCTCACGCTTACCACCATCGTGTCGACTTGAGCTTCTTTCAGCGTGACGCGGGCAAACGACTCGGTCTCTCGCCCTGCGGTGCCATTGCCGACCGCAATGGCATGCGGCTTGTGCTTACGGACCATGGCCAGCAATTGAGACGCGGCCTTGGCGCGCGCGCGATCGGGAAAGATGGTGACGTGCTCCAAAAAACGTCCGGTGGCGTCGACCGCGGCACATTTGCATCCCGTGCGAATGCCCGGGTCAATGCCGATCACCGCATATTCACCAAGCGGCGGAGCAAGGAGTAGGCTTTCGAGATTCTCGCCGAATACATTCACGGCTTCTCGATGCGCGCGCTCTTCGAGCTCTCCGCGCATTTCGTTTTCGACACTGGGCCCAAGCAACCGCGCGAGCGCATCGGCCACCGCTTCGTCGAGGCTTCGCGCGAACGGCGAGCGATTCTTGCGGCCCACGATCGACGAAATCTGCCGCGCGAGGCGCTCGGAGTCGACCTCCACACGTGCCTTCAGAACCCCTTCCGACTCGCCACGGAAGATGGCCAGCACGCGATGCGTCGGAATCTTCGCCACGGGCTCCGAGAACGCATAGTACTGCTCGAACTTCGATTTCGTCTTCGCTTTTCCGCGAGCCGCTTTGCACGACAATCGGCCGTGCCTTGCGAACGTCTCTTTAGTGGCTTGGCGGGCCTCGAGGTGCTCGGAAACGATTTCGGCGACGATATCGCGCGCGCCCGCCAGCGCGCTGGCCACATCGGGAACGTCGTTTACTCGATCGACAAACGCTCGGGCTTCGCGGTAGGGGTCGCCGTCGCTCGGTTGAGCCAGAATTCGCTCGGCCAACGGAAGCAGCCCGCGCTCGCGAGCCACCGCGGCGCGCGTTCGGCGCTTGCGCTTGTAGGGCAAGTAGAGAGCCTCGAGCTCCGCTTTGGTGCGCGCGCGGTCCATCGCGTGCCGAATCGCGTCGGTCATCTTGCCCTGCTCTTCGATCGACGCGAGGATCGATTCGCGCCGCCGATCGAGCGCCATCAACCGCGCTCGCTGCTCTTCGATGGCGCGAATCTGAACTTCATCGAGGTTCCCGGTGCGCTCTTTGCGATAGCGCGCGATGAAAGGCACCGTGGCCCCTTCCTCGAGTAGCGCCAGCACCGCCGCGACCGCGTGTCGCTCAATTGGGTGGGGCTCAATTGGGTAGGGCTCAATTGGGTGGGACTCAATCGAGAAAGGCTCGGTCGAAAGGGCTTCGGCCACGCGGCTGTCGAGGTTGTCGGCTGCCATGGGCCGACGATAGCACCACGGCGCCTCGCTGGCGGTTTGCGCTGCGGGTGCTAACCCTCGCGCTATGCAGCATCACAGAACGCTTCGCGCCAAACGGAACCCATTTGTCGGAGCTCGCGTCGCGATTCTGATGCTCGGTTCCGCGCTGATGGTCGCTGCTGGGTGCACCGCGCACGCTGGCGAAATCGAGCAGGAGCAGTCGAAATCAAGCTCGCCGCCGCGTGGGGCGAACTTCGCCGGGAAGATTCTCTTCGGAAAAGAACTATTTGTCGCCACCCCAGCCAGCGCGCAGGGCGCCACCAAGCGAGGGTTCGCAGATTTCACCGGAGACGGTGTGGAGGATATGATTGAGGTTCGCAACGACGGCTTTCTCCTTCAGAATTGGAACGCTCACATTTTTCCTGGACGCCAGGATACCTCGGTTGATCCGAGCGTGCTCCGTTTCGAAAACACCCCGATGAAGGTGAGCCTCCCGGTACGCGAAGGCTTCGGCGCCAAAAAAACAAAGTTCGATACGGCGGACATCAATGGGGACGGATACGCCGACATCGTTCTCTCGCAGTACAAGGAATCACTACTCGGAATATTCGAAACGGTGACCCTCCACGCCGCGATCAACCAACGCAACCTTACGTTTCAGCCTGCGACCTTCACAACGGTAGAACAGGCGACGCTCGCCGCCGTGCTCACGAAGTGGTTCGGAGAGATTCCGGCGTCCATTCGTGCCAAAGACGAAGACTTCGACGATTGGGTCCAGCTCGACTGGGTTGACATGACGAACGACGACAAAGACGACCTCGTGTTGATGTGGAAGCAGAGTTGGGGACGCGCAAAGGAAACCCTGCACTATCAAATTTTCCCGACACAAAGCGTTGCGGACGGCAACATCTCGTTCAGTCGAACGGCCTACGGCACGGTACCGGGCTTTCTATGGTTCCCGTGGCACGGTTCGGAGAGTCTTTCCAACGTCGACACGGAGGACTACAACAACGACGGCTTTGGCGACTTCTATGTGTACCACCCGTGGGATGGTCAGGTGGGCGATTGGGAAACGCATCTCGCCATCCGAGTAGCCTTTCGGAAGACCGACCAACCGCTCACGGGCAATGCCGCGTTTCAAGCGCATAAACGCCACCAATTTGATGAAAAGGCAGCCGAGCCCAGCTACGGAAACCTCAACGACGTCCTCCTCAAGTTCGACAAACGGGACACGTTCGACATGAACGACGATGGATGCGCGGACTACGTGCACATATCCAAGTTCGACGGGAAAAAGCAGATTCGCTACCGACTGATTCAGTGCTTCTGAACGCTCTGTTGTCGCGTCGAGCGCGTGTCGGCTGACCCGCGGGCCCGCTCTGTTTCGCGCCATGCCGCGAGCTCGCCGCGGAGGCGCTGGGCGTCGGCTTCGATCTGGGGCTGGAGCTTCTTATGGGTGTCGTTGAGCTCTTGAACGAGGCCGGCGGACAGCGCTTGGCCTTCGGTCAAGGTGTCGTAGAGCCGATCAAAGAGCTCCGCGATGTTTCTGGAAGCCAGACGGTGCCGGCCATTGACTACTCGACCCGCAAGGGACGGTTTTCGGTCAGGCACGAGTTCGTTTTTCCGCGCCCGAGAGAGGTTCTATGGAGCCGGCACCTGCATGCGCGGCGATTTTCATTCACACTATTGGCTCATTCGATTGATTCGCTGGGTTTTGCCTATGATGTTCACGCAACTCGTTTCTCTTCGCGCTAGATTGCCGCATTGGATCGCGGCGACGAGCACGCTCGTCACGCTTTTTGGTTTGGGTTGCGGCGATTCTCTCGCTACCGAAGCCTACCGCGGCGAGCCGCGCATCGTGCTCCGTGGCTCGATCGAAAGTCTCGAGCGCATGCCCATGCCGGGGGAGCAGATTTTCGTGACAGCCGTGTGGGAAGGCCTGGATATGACAAATTCCCGCGAAACGCTTTTTGGAACGCCAGCACCCATTACTACATCGAGCTTTCCTGCAGAGTTTGAGGCCGCGCTGTTCGACGAACCGCCGGCTGGCGCGTTCATTGACTTCTCGTTGCGCAACTGTCCCGCAAATGTGATCGATGCGCTGGAAGCCGAAGCGCCGTTGTACCACGGAACAACCGACCGTTCGTGGCCACTCGAAGACGAAGCGGAGAGAGTGGGTTGGCTAGTCGCTCCAAGCGAACAATCTAGTTTTCCGCAACAACGCGTGGACTTCCCGATTCTCGACAGCCTTGGCATCTTTCCAAGCTCGGTGAGCGAATTGCAAGGCTATGTCGATTGCGGGGTCTGGGCACTAGAACTGCGCCACAATCCGCAGCTTCGTCAGCGCTCGGCTAGTTTTCAGGGTTCTGGTGCCGCCGCAAAGATCGTTGTGTTTGCTGATACAGACGGCAACGGTCAACTCACCATCAACAGTGAAGTGCGTGACGTTGGCCTGCTAAGCGATTCCCCCACCATCAGCGACGAAATACTCGGTGAGGCAAGTGAGCACGCACTCGCCTTTTTTAGAAACTTGAACGCAGACTCCATCCGCCGCTTAACGGACGGCGCGGAGGCAATCGCCGAGGCATCTGGCTCCGAATTGCCGCGCAATGGCTTTCAGCTTACCGAGGGGGTCTGTACGAGCGATCGCACAACAAATATGACTCGCATAGTTCCCGTAGAAACCACTCGACTGACCATTCTCAACGAAGCAGATCGAGATCGTCTCTACGAGGCAGGAAGCCACTGCTCGCCGTAGCGCGACGCGCATGATCGATTCATGCTAGCAAATGTTTCTTTCACGCCACTTTTTCCTCCATTCATGTGCTCATGACCTCGTACGATGAGACTCACGTCCGCCATTTCGTACCAAGCCGCCGCAGCCGGATCGTTCTGCGTCGCGTTCCTTGTCGCGGGATGCGGCGATTCGCTGGCCACCGAAGCCTATCGCGGAGAGCCACGGATCGTGCTTCGAGGCTCGATTGAGAGCCTCGAACGAACACCCGCGCCGGGCGAACAGATCTTTGTCACCGTCGTGTGGTCTTCTGAGGATCCGTCGACGCTGCGCGAAAACATCTTCGGAACCGCCGCGCCCATCACCGCAACGACGTTTCCCGCGCAGTTCGAAGCGGCACTGTTCGACGAGCCACCCGCGGAAGCGCAGTGGGACCTATCGCTCCGCAATTGCCCGGCGAGCCTGGTTGATGCGCTCGAAGCCGAGGCTCCGCTCTATCGAACAGCCTTGCTCGACCAGCCACCCACGATCAACCAGCCATCCTCGATCGAGCAGTCGCCCTCGATCGATCAACCAGCGTCCAGCCCTCCCCCTCAGACGGCAACCCCGCCCTTCGAGTGGCCCCTCGGCGAAGAAGTCATTGCGCTGAGTTTCATCCTCGAAGACCCTGAAGGACGCGCCAAGTTCCCCCAGCAGCGCGCGGAGTACCCTGCGCTCGACAGCCTCGGCTTGTTTCCAAGCTCTGTCGACGCGATTCGGGGTTACGCCGACTGCAACACGTGGGCCCTCGCGCTGCAGAACAATCCACAACTTCGCCAAAGTTCGACCGCGTTTCAAGGATCGGTCGCATTAGCCGAAATCGTCGTGTTTGCCGACAAAGACGGAAACGGCCGCCTCAGCATCAACAACGAAATTCGCGACGAGGATTTGTTCGATTCGCCCACCACCGGCGGCGACGAGGAGCTCGGCAAGGCGAGCCGTCATACGCTGGCGTATTTTCAGAACGTGAACGACGCCGCGGCCCGTCTCCTGGTCGACGGGCCCGAGCCGATCAGGCCGAGCCAAGGTTCTGCGCTACCTCGCAACGGCTTCCAAATCCTTGAAGACGTCTGCCGAAGCCCGCGACTGAGCGATATACGGCAGATTGTTCCCGCGCAAACCGCTCAGCTAACGATTTTCAACGAAGCGGATCGCGACCGCCTCTATCTGGCTCAGAGTCTTTGTGCGCAGTAGCACGACATGCCGACATGACAGTTTATACTAAAATTACGTTATTTATGTCTATTTTTGCACCGTTCATGCGATCATATAGAGGCGCACGCTCCGCGCTGGCGCGGCTGGCACTTCGCGCGTAACGCTAAGTCGGAGTTGTACCCATGTCCGACGCACCTCGGTTTCAAAATCGTCTGCTGGCTCGAGAGCAACTCGGGACGACGCGCGGCTGGGCAACGATCGGTTGGGCGAAACTCGGCCGGACGGTATCAAACTGGGCAAGGTATGGTTGGATGAAGCTCGGCTGGGTAATCGTTGGCAGCGCCGGGTTTTGCTGGGCTGGCGGAGGTTGCGCCGCGGTTTCGGAGTCCGCCGAAGCGACCCACCAAAAATTCGCAGGAACCTTTTCGCTTTCGGAAACTGATCGTCAGATCGTGGCGGACAAACTGCTGTCGATGACGATGTACGAGTTTCTGAATTTGGCCGCCGAAGTTGGTTGGATTCCGATGGATGCGGAGACACCTGCTGAACGAGAAGCCGCCACGCACCGAATGCTGGTCGCGATTCTCGAGAAGCCACCAAACCCGGGGCCACTACGCCTGGCGGCGCTCGACTTCTCCAAGATTGAAGAAGAGATTCAGCGTGCCGTAGTCGGAGAGTTTATCGCGCCGCTCCTTCCGAAAGAGAGGCGACCCGCCGTGAAAGCGCTTTGTGGCAAAAGAAACAACCTCTCCCGCTGCGCGTGGAGCGTGTTGCCATACTTGGCAGCAGATAAAGCCGCGAGAGCCCGCTTCGATCGCCCGGAGGTGCTTCTCCGCGACGTCGATCCTCAGGAGCCGAGGTCATCGAACCAAAAGTTTCTGTACGTCGACGGCCGGCGCGGCGCCTATTTGCATGTGGTGTGGATGGCGCTGCTCACAAATGCCGTCGATGGACGATGGGCGCGTAAGGTCGGCAAAATCAATGAAGATCACCAGTCCGGAAAACGCGACGAGCTCTACGAAAAGCGCAAAGATATGGACCTTCACAACAACGAAGTGGGCATTCGTTACGCCAAGAACCATCCTCGCGCGAACGAGAACACGATTGTGAACAGACTTGAGGACGTCGTCAGGGAGGCCACCACTGTCGGGAATGGTTTGTACCCCAAGATCTTGCTGTACTACCCCGTCGTGCGAAACCCCAACGCGCCCATTCGATTGGTGCCCAGCAACACTCCGTACCCTCGTGAATTCGGAGACTAGCCAGACTAGCGTTGCTGCCTTTTTGCCTTCGTCGCGAGCATCTTGCTTGCGACGGGAACAGGATGAGGATCGGGATCAGGCGGAGCGTCGGGGATTCTGCATCTGAATCGGGATCTACCTCGGCGTCCGATTCGGCGTCGGTGTCGGTGTCTGCGTCGGCTTCCGATTCAGATCCTGTGTCTGGCTCGGATTCGACGCCCGCTCTACACGTCCGCCTCAGGTATCGCGATCACGTCGGCGATGTCTCGAGCGCCCACCGCCAACATCACCAGCCGGTCAAACCCCAGCGCGTTTCCCGCGCAGGGGGGCAGTCCGCGTTCAAGCGCGGCCAGAAAACGTTCATCGAGAGGGTGGTCGGGGCGCCCCAGCTTGGCGCGTCGCGCTCGATCGGCTTCCAGGCGACGACGCTGTTCTATTGGGTCAATGAGCTCGCCGAATCCATTGCACAGCTCGATTCCATCGACGTAGAGCTCAAATCGGTCGGCGCAGGAAGGGTCTTCGGGGAACAGCCGAGCAAGCGACGCGAACTGCGCGGGCCAATGGGTCAGAAATACGGGTCGGTGGCGGCCGAGTTGCGGCTCGATGCGCTCGACCATGATGCGAAAAAACCGCTCCTCGTCCGGCAGCGCATCGTGAAGAGACGTTCCTGCGTAGCGAGCAAAAGCGTCTTGCATGGTGAGCCGCTCAAACGGCGGTTCCACGTCGATAGGCCCGTGGGCGCCCGCGATGCGCGACGGCCCAAGCTCCGTCCTTTTCGGCTGGGGCTTCTCGGTTTGGGGCTTCTCGGTTTGGGGCTTCTCGGCTTGGGGCTCCTCGTTTCGAGGTTTCTGGGTTTGGTCTCCCTCTGAAGCAGCCCGCACTGCGGCAGCGACCAGCTGTTCGGTATCGACCATCACGTCTTCCGATGTCGCGTCACTGCGATACCATTCGAGCATCGTGAACTCGGTTTGGTGGAGTGCGCCGTGTTCGCCGGCTCGGAAGCACTTGCAAAGCTGATAAATATGACCGGCCCCAGCGCTGAGCAGTCTCTTCATTTGGTATTCGGGGCTCGGAGAGAGCCATCGGTCGCCGCCTACGCGAACAGCTTCAAGGTGTACCTCGACGCCTGGGCTAGGGACCAAAATCGGGGTCTCCACCTCCAAAAAGCCGTGCTCTTCGAAGTATGCGCGTGCGGCCGCAGCGATGCGCGCTCGGGCTCTCAGACGCTCCAGGCGCGTTCCATTCTGAATGTCGGCCTCCTTCGCGTCGTGCCTCTTCGCACCCAGGCGAATCGCGCTCTATACCTTGACGCGCTCGACGTAGCTCGCGGTGCGCGTGTCGATTTTTAGTCGGTCGCCTTGGTTGACGAAGAGCGGCACCTGCACGCTGAGGCCGGAGCTGAGCTTGGCAGGCTTGGTGGTGTTGCCGCTGGTGTCCCCTTTGAAGCCGGGCTCGGTTTCGACGACGTCTAGTTCGACGAAGGTCGGCGGCGTGATGCCGATGGGGTTTCCTTGAAAGAGCATGACGTCGACTTTGATCTCGTCGAGTAGGTAATACACGTTGTCTCCAAGCTGCTCCTTGCTCAAGCGGAGCTGCTCGTAGCTTTGCGTATCCATAAACACGTAGGCGTCACCCTCGGGGTAGAGGTACTGCATTTCGCGCTCTTCGGTGTCGGCTTTGTCGAGCTTTTCGCCGCTCTTGTAGGTGCGATCGATCACCGCCCCGGTCATCATATTTTTGAGCTTGGTGCGGAAAAACGCTTGCCCCTTCCCGGGCTTCACAAACTGGCTCTCCACCACCGCGTAAGGCTGGCCATCGATGAGAACTTTGAACCCCTTGCGCAGGTCGGATGTGTCGGCCATCAGTCTTCCTCGCCTTCTACCTTTTGTGCCACCACCACCACGTCGCTCGGCCCCGGCACCTGTCCGTTCGTTTCCGCCGTGACCGCGATGTCTAGCGGGCCCTGCACCGGAGTGGTGACCATAAGTCGACCGACCAGCGTGCGCTCGTTGTACTCGAGCACTCCTGCGCGAATGGGCGCGTTCTTTGACGCTTTCGGTTTCTGACTCGACCGTGGTTTCTGACTCGAAGGGGAGAGCCACACCACGTAAGCGGTGGCCCCCTCCGAAAGTCGCGATGCGGGCGGCAGATGCTCGAGCGTGACGGTGAGCATTCGTTCTTTGCCCTCCACCTCTTCCACCTGGAGCGCTCCTTCAGAGCCTTCAGCGCGCGCCGTGCCGATGAGCATGTATTCGGTCGTACCGCTGCACGCGACGCACAACGCCACGCCGACCAGGCCGGCGGCGCGTTCGCGGTTTCGGCGGATGCGTCGGAGAACGGTCAAGACACGGCCTTTTATGCCTGTTCCTCAAACCGGTCAAGCCCCGAGCGACAGCCGCGTCTTGCTTGCTGCCGTTTCTGAGCTACCCCCGAGCGAGATGCAAGAAGCTGAAGAAGAGATTCGTGAGATAAAGAAGGAGATTATCGAATCCCGCGGGTTGATCATCAAGACGAACAACCTCGTCAATTCGCTGGGTGCCGATGTGAAAGCGATCGCGAAGCGCCAGTCGAGCTACGAGCGCAGGTTCAACTGGAACGGCGGGGTGTTTCTGGGCGTTGTCGCGGTGATTTCTTTCGCCGGGCTCAAGCTCGCTTCAGACGCGCGGATTCGCGAAATCGAGTCCGAAGTTCGTGAATTGAATCGGCAGAAAAAAGAGCTTACTCGAGAGCTCGATCAGGAAACAGAACGCGCCGACGATCGTGCCCGCGCAGAAACGAAGGCCTCCCAGTTTTATAGCCTGATCCGCCAGCAAAAACGGGAACAAGTCGTCGAGCGGTACGACGCATTGTCCAAAGAAACTCTATCCGGCGCAGAGCGCGCGTTCTTTCGCGATACATACGATAGTTTTCGCCTCGATTTGTCCATATTGTCCTATCAAAACGGGCTCGAGCTGATGCGCACGGGGCGCTACGCCGAAGCCGCGGAACAATTTCGCGAATCGTTCCGTCTGCGCGACGATGCGGCACATATTCCCGCGGTAAAGTACCAGCTCGCGCGGGCGCTACGAAAGCTGGATCGGCAGAGCGAAGCGATGGTCTACGCGCGGCAGGTGGTCGCACAAAAGCTGGATCGCGAACTGCAAGACGACGCGATGTACTTGGTGGGCCTCTGCGCCGAAGAGCTTGACGATATCGACACCGCGCGCGAAGCGGTACGCACGCTGATCCGTCGATGGCCGCGGTCCTCGATCGCCCGCGATGCGCGTATCAAGCTCCGCGATCTGAATCGCCGCGCCCTTCGAGGTCATCAGGCCGCCGCTGACGCTCCCGAGCAAAGTTAGACGCAAGAGACGTCGGCTGAGAAGCCGAGCTCACGACGCACTACGAGACAATTGTCCCCAAACACGGCTACCCTTCTTGACGAAAGCCATTTCTCCGGCTTCACTGTAATACAGGCTGCAAAAGTCATCATTGATCAAGTTTCCGAAGATCGAACGTCCAGAGGTCGAACGTCCCGAGCTGAGGAAGCCGCGCGGCCGCAGGACTGAATGGTAAGAAAACCCCGGGTAGCGTTCGTTGGATCAGGTGGTGCCACCAAAGGCATCGCCCACCTCGGGGTTTTGAAGGCCATGGAGGAACTGGAGCTATCCTGCGATATCTTCGTCGGCGCATCCGCCGGGGCCATCGCCTCGGCATTCTACGCGCAGGGCTTTAGCACTTCGGACATGGTGGACTGGTTTCGCCCCTTTTGGCGACGACGCCAAGCTGAACGAGTCCTCAAAGGGCGACACTTCTTGGGCTTGCCAACCCGCGAACAAATCGCCCGCCCCGGCTACCTCACCAGCGGCGTGTTTTCGATCGACCGGTTTGAGCGGTTCTTGCGCGAGACCCTTCCGGTCAACGACTTTCGCCACTTGCAGCGAACGTTGCTGGTGACCGCGGCCGATATTGATGGCCGGGGGCGTGCCGTGTTTGGCTTGGGGCACCGCGATGACGTGCCCATCAGTCAGGCCGTGGCCGCTTCTTCATGCGTGCCCGTGCTCTTTCGCCCGTATCGCATCGGCGACCGATTTTATATTGACGGCGAGGTCGTGCGAACGCTGAGTTTGGATCTCGCGGTCGATGCCGGCGCCGACATTGTGGTGGTATCGAACGTATATCGGCCCAGCGTCAATCGTCGAAAGCGCTCCATCAGCCACCAAGGAGGAACCGCGGTGGCTCGACAGGCGCTGAACATCATCCTGAGCGAAAAGGAAAAGCGCGGCATCGATCTGATTCATCGGCTTTACCCTCACGTCACCGTCTTCAATATCGCAGCCGACCTGGGCGCGATTCCTTTTACTTCGCGCGCGCATGCCCGCCGACTGCTTACCCGCGGCTACCGCGAGGCCATGCGGGTGCTCCGAACCGCGAAGCAACGCGGGGTGTTTGATTACGTGTCGAACGTGCATCTCGTGGGAGAAGCCTAGACCGCGTTCATGCACGCGGTCTAGCCCTACGGTTCGGGCATACACTGCTCAGCGAGCCACTTCAGATACGCTGGGGCGCCGTCTTCGATCGGCAGGGCAATGATTTCGGGCACGTCGTACGGATGGTGTTCGCTCAGCCAATCGCGAAGCGCGCAAAAGCGATGAGCCGCGGTTTTGATGACCAGCAGGGATTCAGCATCGTCGCATACCTCGCCCTGGTAGCGGTAAATAGAGCGGACCGAAGGGACGATATTCACGCACGCGCCGAGTTTTTGCTCAACCAGCGAGCGCGCAAGGCGTGCGCCGGTTTCGGCATCGGGGACGGTACACAAGACGACCCGCGTATCCATGGATCAGAGCCCCACCACCGGCGCGGTGGCGCCCGGTCGAACAATGACCGTTCCGGTCTCTCGCCACCCCGGGAGAAGATATCGGAGCCATCGGCGCGCTTCCTCTCGAACGGTTACCGAAACGATGAGGTCGGTGTCTTGTAGCGCAGAGGGAATCGACCGGCCTCCCCATCGCTGAGACACCGGCGCGACCACGAGCTGGTCCACATTGATGATCTGCGAAACCGGTTGTTGCATGTTGAAGTGACCCCGTCGCGGATGATGGGCGATCGCGTTGACCATCTGCTCTCGCGAACGCAGGGCCGACCGCATGCGAGCCGCGCCGCGCACCAACTGGTCGGCAAGCAAATCGTTCAGCTCGCTCTCGTTTCCGTCTCGTACCGCGCGAAGCAAACGCACAGTAACCGCGCGGGCAAAATCGTACCCGCCGGAAGCGGCGATTCCCACCGTTTCACCGGTCGTGGGTCGATTCGCGGGTTCTGGCGCGTAGGGCGTCGGATCCCAATCGGTGACAGGCGACCGCGACTCGGCCGTGGATTCGATCGCGGCACCGCACGAGAGCAAGGTGGTCGCCACGACGCAGCCGAAACACGCGATAAGCCTCATGATGAGTCGTCCCCTTGCGGTCTCGTGCTAGAGAGGTGCGATGGTGACCTGAAGTTGCCGATCGATCGCCACCACCGAACCGTCGTCGACGCGGCGATAATCCTCTGCTTCTTTGCGAGACGACCCGATTCCGGAAGAATCTGTCCCAGACGAATCGGCTTCTGGAGAATCGGCCTCTGGAGCGTCGGAACTGGGCACGCGAGCACTGTCGCTGACGATCATCACATACCGGAGCACGGAAGGTGCCCCGGCGCGTGCCGGCAAAGTCTCCTCGGGCGGGTCGTGGAGTCCACGCCGCTCGACGAACATCATCGGACCACCTCGGCACACCCCAATCATTTGGCGGCCGTTGGCGAGCACGAGATTCACGGTGCTCCGCTCGCCGCGCACCTCTGCCGTGAGCCGATCCACCAAAGCTACTGCCGAACGAACCGCGGCGACGACCTGATGAGTGGGGACATCTGGATTGTCCACTTGACCAGCATCGTGAAGAAACGAAATCACCAGATGAAATAGGTGCTCGCTGTCGGTCTTTCCGCGAATATTTCTTCGCAGAAAATCTGGAATTGCTTCCAGCAACCGCGCGCGAACATGACCGAACCGTTCGATGGTTCCGGTGTGGGCAAAAAGCCATGACCGAAAACGAAATGGATGCGTGTTGTATGAATGCAGGTCACCCACGGTAGGTGTTCGCAAGTGGCACACGATGGAGTCCGACTGGACGTCTGACGCAAGCTGAACCCAGGGAATGCTGGCATCGAGCTGGGGACGTTTCTTGTGCAACACCTCCCCTCCTTGATGAAAACCGACGCCCCAACCTGCAGGCCCCGTGCTTTGCCCGCGCGACCCGAGCACCGCGCGCTCTTGATGAAGAGCCGCGCGAAACCGGTCGGTGCGGTTCGCCATATATCCCACCAGTCGCCCCATATTGACCTCCGCTCGCAGCTCCTTCCGTGTTTGGCTTTCCTACGCTCTTTCGCGAAACTCGTTCAGCCCTGACCCTCGCGACCCCAACGCTCGTTCGCTTCCTCAAGAATGCGCCTAGCTCGGACAGCTGCGCTGCGATTGCCCCAAGCCACAGCGATTCGCACCAAGACTACGCCGACAAAGGCGATCGCGACCGCGGCAAACGCGCCATTGAGATTGACCAGGAACAACCACATGGCGCCTCCGTGGATACTGTTCAAAATAGCATGACTGCTGCATCGCATCAATGAACCGCGCACCGGCCGTTGCATCCTCAATGCGATCGAACGCCGACGTCTGGACCGTTTGTTGGTCTCATTCGAGCGCGCCTGGTAGTGGTTGAGAGGTGCACCGCCAGATCGATCAGTACCTGGATCATCTGCGTGTCGAACGAGGGCTCAGCGCGCGGACGCTCGACGCGTACGCTGCCGATCTGCAGCGGTTTGTCAGTTTTGTTACAAACGACGATGAACCTCCCGAACCCGAAGCGATCGATGCGCCTCAGATCTCCGCGTTTTTGGTACACCTCTCGGAAACCGGTTTGGCCGCGCGATCGCAAGCGAGGTCGCTCAGCGCGCTGCGCGGCTTCTTTCGCTACCTCCGAGCAGAACGCACGATCGAAATCGACCCCGCAGAGCTGATCGAGAGCCCCAAACTCATCCGCAAGCTCCCCGGGGTGTTGAGCCGAGACGAGACGCTGCGCCTCCTCGACTCCCCGATCCTCAACTCCCCAAACGGGAACGAACCTATCCCCACCCGGGACCGCGCGATGTTGCACACGATGTACGCCAGCGGCTTGCGGGTAAGCGAGTTGGTGAGCCTGAAGCTTACCCAGGTGAATCTGGAAACCGGTTTTGTCACTCCGGTCGGCAAAGGAGCTCGAGAACGGTTGATTCCGCTGCATCGGGAGGCCGTCGAGCTGATCACGCGCTACCTCCGCGACATCCGGCCGCGATGGGAGAAGCGACGGAGAGCGGAGGTGTTCTTGTCGCCACGGGGCGGCCCACTCACCCGTCAAGCGTTTTGGAAAATTGTAAAAAAGTACGCGACGCGCGCAGGAATCACGCGACCCGTATCCCCCCATTCGCTTCGCCACTCATTTGCCACACATCTGCTCACCGGTGGCGCAGACTTGCGCACCGTGCAAACCATGTTGGGCCACTCAGATATCAGCACGACCCAGATATACACATCGATCAGCGAAGATCGACTGCGCGAAGTCCATTCCACATATCATCCTCGAGCCAAATAGTAGCCTAATTTCAATACATTAGGTGCGCTTGCGAGGGAACTCGAAGGTGCAGATCGAGTCTATCTGTGCCTACTTGGCACATGAGACTTTTTGTGCAAACTTGAGCCGAAGCATGAACCCAGACCCGGTGCATGAACTGCTGATGCTCGGACGAGCGGTCGAACTCAGCCCTAGCTCGGACGAGGTTGTCCGCGCGCGAACGGCGTACCTCCACGCGTGGGCTGGCCAACAACCAGAAGCCTCGAAACAGGCCCAGCTTGTCCTCGACCGGGCGAAGAAGCCGCAAGCCGCATCCTGGGCGCTCGCGGCGATGGGTGAGCTCCATGTGCAAGAGGAGCGCTCCGACGCCGCGATCGCGAAGTTTCGAAGCGCGTTGGAAAACGCGACGCGTGCGGAGGATCGCCAGGCGGAAACGCATTTCGCCATTCGACTCGCCGAGCTGCTGATCGACCAGGCCGCATTGGGCGAAGCGGATGATTGGCTCTGCCGCGTTCGAGACAACCTCCCAGATTTTGGTGCCGCAGATGATTCTGGTGCTGCAGATTCAGTGGAGAATCTCGACCGTCTCAACCATGCAATTCAGAGCGCGCGGGTGCGCGCGGCGCACGGGTCGGTGGATGAAGCGGTTCAATCACTCCTCGAGATCGCTGAGCGCGCAGGCGCGACGCAATGTCTCGACGCGGATTGGAAAGCGCACGCACAGTTGAGCCTTCTCTACTCGCAAAAAGGTCAGAGTTTTACTGCGCGAAAGCATGATCAATCGGCGATGGAAGCGCTGGAGTCGATCGCCGCATCGTTGCCTCCGCCGCTGCGGGCATCCTTTTTCCGACATCCAAAACGCCGGGACGTTCGGGAGCGAGCCCTAACCGTTCCTTCCGAGCCCGCGTTGCCGATCCCCACGACCGTCTCAAATCCCGCCAAACGACTGCTCGACATTATCAAGCGCCTCGCCGGAGAACACGATATCGATCGATTGCTCGAGCGCATTACCGATAGCGC
Organism: Myxococcota bacterium; assembly: GCA_028284955.1. GTDB lineage: Bacteria > Myxococcota_A > Polyangia > Polyangiales > Houyiibacteriaceae > JANQQS01. The sequence goes on from JANQQS010000095.1 coordinate 70,108, forward strand.
GATTGAGCTCTCGGGAGCCGAGCGCGGGTTCGTATTGCTGGTGGGCGAGGACGGGCAGCTGGAGCCGCACTTGGTGCGCGACGCGACCACGACCCCAACCGATCCATCGGTCAAGTTCAGTCGTTCGATCGCGGAGGCAGTGCTCATCGACGGCGAAGCGATCGTCACGGTCAATGCGCGCGACGATCTTCGCCTGGCCGAGTATCTCTCGGTGCACGAGCTGATGCTGCAGTCGGTGGCGTGTGTACCGATTCGAGCGCGCGGAAAAAACTTGGGGGTTCTCTACTTAGAGCACCGCGGTCGACGTGGTCGTTTTGAAGAATCGGATCTCGAAACGCTAGGAGCCTTCGCCGATCAAGCTGCGCTCGCACTGTACAACGCGCGGCTACTCGCGGACCTGGGTCGACGAGAGACAGAGCTGCGTCGCGCCTATGAAGAACTTGAACAGGCCAAAACCCAGGTCGATGAGGTGCTTTCCGTACGTACTGAGGAGCTCGCGGCGACGCGGCGCAAGCTCGAGACGATGCGCAGCGAACCCCACAGCCGATACCAAGCGCACGGCATCGTCGGACGCAGCCCGCCGCTGCTTCGCATGTTCGATCTCATGGATCGAATTCGCGATACCGACGTGCCCGTTATGATTCAGGGCGAGAGCGGAACCGGCAAGGAGTTGGTGGCGCGAGCGATCCATTTTGGGGGGACGCGGCGAGACGGCCCCTTTGTTGCGCTCAACTGCGGCGCGGTCCCCGAAGCGTTGCTCGAGAGCGAGCTCTTTGGCCACGTCCGCGGGGCATTCACAGGAGCCCACCGCGACCGGGCAGGAGTATTGAGCCAGGCCACCGGTGGGACCTTGTTCCTCGATGAGATCGCAGACATGCCGGCAAAGATGCAAATCGACTTGCTCCGGGTGCTCCAAGACGGAACGCTCAAACGCGTCGGAGCATCGGAAGAAGAACGAGTCGATGTGCGCATCATCTGCGCGTCCAACCGGCCGCTGCAGGACATGGTACGACAAGGCAGTTTTCGAGAGGATTTGTACTACCGCCTACACGTCGTAGAAATCAATCTCCCCCCGCTGCGCATGCGCCTCGACGACCTGCCGCTGCTCTGCGACCATTTTCTCAAACGGTTTTCTAGCCGCGAGGGTTTGACCCAAAAACGTTTGAGCAAAGAAGCCCTCGCGATGCTTCAGACTCACCCTTTTCCAGGCAATATTCGGCAACTCGAGCATGCGCTGCTGAGCGCGTGTGTGATGAGCCCGGAAACGTTGATCGAAGCGTCCGATCTCCGGCCGCTGCTTGGATCATCGGAGACTGGATCATCGAGGGTGACGACGGGCGTAGCCGACATCACCACCTCGCAACGATCGAAACCGCAGTGGTCCGAACCCGTCGCGGAAACCCTCGATGACTTCAAATCGCAAGAAAAAAAGCGCATCCTGGCAGCGCTGGATCAACACAGCTGGAATCGCGCGAGCGCGGCCCGAGCGCTTGATATGCCTCGCCGAACCTTCTATCGACGCCTCAAAGAACACGGGATACTCTGACCTGCGCCGATGGTCCGCCAATTCAATAGATGCCGATCCAGCGGAGCCAGGACAATGGTCAGCTTATCCAAAGTTCTGGCACTCCTCTTGTGTGGATTGGGAAGCGGATGTCCGCGAGACATTCAAATCCCTGACGCGCCGAACGGCCAACCGTGCAACGAGGATATCGACTGCGCGCCGGATGGTGGCGCCGCGTGTGGGGAAATCCGATCCTGTATCGCTGGGCAATGCGAAATCAGCCCGTCCCGCAGCGTGCCATGCCTCGATTCACCGTAGATCGGCTGGCGAGGGCGAAAACTGGATGGGCGCGAGATGCGGCACAGATCGCCGCATCGCACTTCGCCAATCGGCGCCTTCCACGATCACTCGAAGCGCGCGGATAACGCCTGCGTGGGCCACCGCCAGATGGACGCCTTGCGCGTCAGGTTCGGACAGGAGCGCGCGGTACCACGCCTCGACCCGATGTCGAAGCTGGAGCACAGATTCACCGCCGGGCGGCACGATATTCATCCAATCCTGCATCCAGCCCGAAAACGCCTGGGCGTCACTGCGCTGGATATCCTCCCAGCTTCGCCCTTCCCACGCGCCAAAGCTGATCTCGAGCAACCGTTGGTCGACGCGAAGAGGCACCGACAGCGCCTTCGCGATGCAAACGGCTAAATCATGACAGCGTGAAAGGGGCGACGACCAAATCGTGTCAATGCGTGCGGGAAGAGCCCCCAGAACTTCCGTCGCAGCGAGCTCTGGAGCCTTTATTGCGGGTACATCGTGTTGACCGTAACAGAGGCCCTCCGCATCTACCGGGGCATGCCGGACGGCCCAAAGGCTTGACTCGTGAATCACTTCAAGACCCCGATCACCCTATACGCTGACCAAAACAAAAAGTAAGCCACACTCTGCAATTTGCTCCGTCGCTCCGAGAAAGTCTCCTGTAATACCGCCTGCGCGCACAAAAAAACGCCAAGCGCAGAGCGCCGCGACGAGCATCATGGTGACCACGCAGCCCGCGATCTCATCCGCCCGTAACCATCCCGCCCCGTATCCCAAAACCAGCGCCAGACCACCAAAACCGGTCGCGAGCAACGCCTGACGCCAGTCGGCTCTCGCGACGCGACGGCTTTTCGATACTGGGTCAGTGGTGACATACGGCAGAGCGATCATCAGCCACACCGGCGGCGTGCGAGCCAGAGCTTGGGTCAATACCATCGCTGGCGGCGCAGAATCACCGAGCGCGGAAAGCAACGCGATGCGCAATCCCATGACGATGACCAGCGCCGACGCGCCAAACGTGCCGATCCGGCTGTCTTTGAGGATCTCGTGGAGTTTCTCTCGATCATAGGCGCCCCCGAGTGCATCGGCGGTGTCGGCGAGCCCGTCTTCGTGAAATGCTCCGGTAATCAGCAAGCCAGCGCCTACCGCGAAGAACGCTCCCGCCACCACTCCCGCGCACGAGCCGAGCCACCACGCGGCCGACATCAAGCCGCCGACCAACAAACCAACCGCCGGAAACCACCCCGTAGACCACTTCCAATCACCGGAGCGATAGGGAAATCCGCCTACGGGAATACGGGTAAGGAAAACGACTGCAGCGCGGCCACCGCGCACATAAGGCGGAAATCTCACGTGGAATCTCGATCGGGAACCTTTGCGTCGGCGAATGTCGCCATGTCGCGATGGATCACGCACGCGAGATCAAGCAAAGAAAGCGCGGAAAGCGCGCCGGTGGCTTCGCCGAGTGCGAAATCAAGATCGAGAAGTGGCTGAACGCCGAGCGTTTCGAGCATCGCCCCATGCGCCGGCTCGCGGCTCCGATGAGCGAAGACCAGGTAATCGACAACCTGCGGCTCGAACCGCGTCGCCACGAGCGCCGCCGCCGTCACGATGACGCCATCGATCAATGCGACGATGCGACGTTCGGCAGATCGGATGATGGCAGCGGTCAGCGCGGCGATTTCTCGCCCCCCAACTTTGCGCAGCACTTCAAGCGGGCCGCACCTCTCAGCGCGCGCTGCGGCGTCACGCACGACGTCAATCTTGGCGAGCAATCGACTGCGATCGAGCCCCGTCCCGTGTCCTGTCACCGTCTCAGGAGTAGCCCCGAGTATCGAGCAAGCGATCGCCGCAGCAGGGGTGGTGTTGCCAATGCCCATGTCGCCAAGCGCGACGACGCGAGTGTCCGGAGGCAGCTCATCCACCGCGTCTCGGCCCGCACGAAGGGCGAGCTCGAAGGTTTGTGCGGACATCGCATCCTCCACCCGGATGTCTCCCGCGACGGTTGCTGCAGCGTCGTGCCGGAGCAGGCTGGGTTCCCATCCATCGCGCTCTGCCGCTGGGGTCGTGTCGTGGCACGTTGGAACGTCGTACGGATTCTCCACACCAACATCGACCACCCGCAGCGCAACCCCCAAATGCCGCGCCATGACGCTTGATGCGGCGCCGCCGCACAGAAAATTCTGCATCATCGCCGCGGTGACGGCTTGCGGGTAGGCGCTTACCCCATGACGGCATACCGGATGGTCTGCCGCGAAGATCAACGTTGCGGCGGGTCGACTAGACGGGTGGGACGAGGACTGAATGGCGGCCAGCGTTTGAGCGAGTCGCTCCAGACGCCCCAAGCTGCCGGGTGGCTTGGTGAGCTGCGCATCCCGATCGCGCGCTCCTTCCCTGGCGCGCCCATCGAGCGGCGGAATATTGGGATTCCACCACGAAAGCCTTTCCTTCGCGCTTGTCATCCTCGCGCGCTCGACGGTTCACGTTCCACGTTACCCGTCGAACCCATCAGCGCCTCGGGAGTTTCTCCGCAATGCGGACGAATTCTCCCTCGCTCGGTGTAGATCGCGCGCACCAGTCGCGCCGGGGTCACATCGAAGGCAGGATGCCGGCATGCGATGCCGTCGGCCACCAGCGTCGCTCCGCCGAGCGTCGAGATTTCGTCCCTTCCGCGCTCTTCGATGGGAATCTGCATTCCCGTTTGCGTCTGCAGGTCGACGGTGCTCCACGGAGCCGCGACCGTGAATGGCACATCATGCGCCTCAGCAAGAAGCGCTACGCCGTAGGTGCCAATCTTGTTCGCCACGTCCCCATTCGCGGCGATGCGGTCGCTACCCACGACCACAAACTCAATCTCCTCCCGCTGGAAAAAGTGTGCGGCCATATTGTCGGTGATGACTTCGACCGGAATCTCGTCTTGATGAAGTTCCCACGACGTGAGTCGCGCTCCCTGAAGGTAGGGCCGAGTTTCGTCCGCGAGCACGCGAATGCGTTTGCCCATTTCGTGCGCGGCACGGATTACGCCGAGCGCGGTGCCGTAGCCGCCGGTCGCAAGCGCGCCGGCGTTGCAGTGGGTAAGAATGGTCGCGCCAGAAGGGATATCCTCCGCCCCCAAACGCCCCATCGCGCGACATGCCTGCACATCTTCGATGTGAATCGCCTCGGCTTCTTTTCTCATGCCCGCGTAGCGCTCGGCAGGGCTCAGGGCCGCGACTTCTGCAGCCTTTTTCGACATCCGCGCAATCGCCCAGGCAAGGTTGACCGCGGTTGGCCGGGTGCCGAGTAAGACCCGGCTGGCGGCACCGTTCGAGAGCAAGAACGACGATGCGTCCCCTTGTTCTTTGCGCGCGACAAGCACCAGCGCATACGCGGCAGCAATACCGATCGCGGGTGCGCCGCGGACAACCATCTCACGAATCGAATCGGCGACTTCGTCGGGCTCAGCGTAGCGATGGTAGAGGACGTCCGAAGGAAGCCGGCGCTGGTCGAGCATCCATACAGCATGCGTTTCCGGGTCGTATTCGACGGCAAAAAAGTTTGGGCCGGCGCCTGGTGCGCCCGTCGAACTCAAGGGGCGGCGACAAAGAGATGGCGTCATGATTGCTCCTGAAGCATCGCGCGGAGCAGCTCGTTGACGGCCTTGGGGTTTGCTGCCCCGCGCGTAGCTTTCATCACCTGGCCAACGAAGAACCCAAGTACGGCGGTTTTTCCCGACCGATACTGCTGCACCTGCTGAGGATGGGCATCAAGCACTTTGCGAACCTCCCCTTCGATCGCAGCGACGTCCGTCACCTGAGCGAGATTTTGTTCTTCGACGATCTGGCGCGCTGTCTTTTGAGAAGCGCGCATTTCCGCGAACACTTGCTTGGCGATCTTGTTGTTGATGGTCCCGTCTTGCACAAGCGCGAGCAGTTCGGCGACGCGCTCCGAGGAACTCGGAAACGTCGCATCGAGACCGTCCAGCGCCACATGTCCGAGGACCTCGCTTTGAACGAAGTTGGCGACCTTTTTCGCGGTCTCCGGCGCAGATTGCGCGGCGAGGCGCGAGACGATCGACTCGAAATACCGCGCTACCTCGGGATGCGACGTCAGAACGGTGGCGTCGTAGTCGGTCAAGTTGAGTTGGTCGACGAATCGGGCGCGCATCGCGTCTGCACTCTCCGGCGTTTCGGCTCGCCACGCAGCGATCGATTCGGGTTCGATTTCTAGCGGCGGCAGATCGGGGTCGGGGAAGTATCGGTAGTCGTGCGCATCTTCTTTGGACCGCAAAGCCACGGTCTGGTTGCGCGCGGCGTCCCAGCTCCTCGTTTGCTGGATCACCGTTTGCCCCGAACTCACCAACGTCTCCTGGCGGGCGATTTCATACTCGATAGCCTGACGGACAAATCGGAACGAGTTGATGTTCTTGAGCTCGGTTCGCGTGCCCAGCTCGGACTGCCCGATCGGTCGAATCGACACGTTTGCATCGCACCGAAATGACCCCTCTTCGAGGTTGCCGTCATTCACACCCGCAAACATCAAAATCTCTCGAATCTTTTTCAGATAGGCTTCCGCTTCCTCGGCGCTGCGCAGATCGGGTTCGCTGACGATTTCGAGCAACGGTACGCCGGCGCGATTGAAGTCCACGTGGGTGCCCGGCGCAGTTCCTACGCCATGTACGCTCTTTGCGGCATCTTCTTCCAAGTGTGCGCGCGTGATGCGGATATTTTTGGATTGCCCGTCCCACGACACGGTGACTTCGCCGCGGCCATTGATGGGACCCTCAAACTGTGAGATTTGATACCCTTTGGGGAGGTCGGGATAAAAATAGTTTTTTCGAGCCAACCGACTCGACGGGCGCACTTCACACGAAAGCGCGATTCCCGCCCGCGCGGCAAGCTCGACCGCAACGCGGTTGGGCACAGGCAGCGCGCCGGGCAAACCCAGGCAGACGGGGCACACCTGCGTATTGGGAGGAGCCCCGTAACTCGTCGGGCAGCCGCAAAAGAGTTTGGTTCGCGTACGCAGCTGCGCGTGGACCTCGAGCCCGATCACCGCTTCGAAACGTCCCGACATGGCGGCACCCTATCGCAAAAGTGATGAAGCTCAAGATCCGGCGCCAGCGGTCGTTTTCGGATATCATGATTCAGACGGAGTAACCCCAGCTGTTGGCATCCCAAAGAGCAACTGCATCTGAAGCCGCCCCTTCGCCCCAATCGATGCGCGTTCTGGTCGTCGACGACAGCCGCGCGGTGCGTTCGGCAGTCCGAGCGGAGCTGGAGCAGGCCGGATACGAAGTGATTTGCGCGCGCTCGGGCGAAGAAGCGTTCGACCTTTGTGCCGGGCAAAGCTTCCATCTGCTGGTGAGCGACGTCCGCATGGGCGACCTCTCGGGAGTTCACCTCTGCCGACTTCTGCGGAGCGACCCCGCCACCGAATCGATACCGATAGTACTGCTCACTGCATCGGACGACCCGCGTAGCCGATTTTGGGGTCGGAACGCGGGCGCCGACGCCTACCTCGCCAAAGAACGCACCCGGGAATCATTGGTACCGACCATCGATCGCTTGCTGGCCGATCGGCCATGCGAACAGACGCCTCCATGGGGAGCGACGGGAAATCGCAATCCCTTGAAGCAGCTTTCGCAAGTGCTCGAGCGTCATCTTTTCGAGGCCGTCATCTCCAATGAAGCCCGACGATTAATGGACCATGTGCACGACCCTCGTTCGTTTGGTCGCGCGGTATTGTCGCTCACCGCCGAGGTCACGCGGTGTAGCTATGTCGTCTTGCGGCTCACCGGCCTCGATCAGCCACTGCATAGCGTGCTCGCTCGCGGCCCCTGGCCGGCTGAACCCACCCCCGGTGCATTGGCGAGCGTCGGTCTGCCGCCCTACGAAGAATCAGTCGACGTCATGCGCACCCGCGAATCGACCGTTACGCCCGACGGCGCCGCCCTTGAAAGCGGGGAGATGGCCTCGTTTCTAATTCAAGTAGGCAACGAAAACCTCGGTCAACTCACCATGTTCTCGGGGCCTCGGCCCATGGCGCAGGAAGATCAAGACACGACGGCGCTAATCGCTCGATGCATGGGAGTCGTGGTCAAATCGATGTACTTGATGGAGCAGACTCGCCATGCTGCGCTCACCGACGCGCTCACCGGGCTATGCAATCGCCGCCACGCCATGGATCGACTCGAGCATGAGCTTTCCGTCGCGAGGCGCTACGACCAGCCCCTTTCGGTCGCGATTTGTGACATCGATCACTTCAAGCAAGTCAACGATACCCATGGCCACAATATGGGCGACGAGGTACTTCGGGTGGTGGCTCAGTGCTTAGCCACCACCGTCCGCGAAACCGATCTCGTCGCACGGTGGGGAGGCGAAGAGTTCCTGGTTATCTTGCCAAAATCAGCAGAAGCGGGGTCGCGAATCGTGGCGGAGCGATTGCGTGCCGCGGTAGCGCAACTGCCCGCAATGCCGAACGGGCCCGGTCACGTGACCACCAGCGTGGGTGTAGCGACCCTCGGAGCATCGACCGACTTGCATACCTTTCTCGATGAAGCGGATGACGCATTGTACAACGCAAAAGCTCGAGGGCGAAACAGGGTCGAAGTATATCGACCAAGCGATCGCCCACCTGCTACCTTGACCCCCCCCCTGAAGTCTCAGACCACCACTAGTGGTGCTGGGGAATCTAGTGGTGCTGGGGAATCTAGTGGTGCTGGGGAATCTAGTGGTGCTGGGGAATAAGGTCGAGCGAAGTCAGGTCCGCGACTCGCTGTGCAATCTCGAACAAGCGGCATTCTTGAAAAGCAGGCGCGGTATATTGCACGCCGATCGGAAGCCCATCCGAACAAAAACCGCACGGCGTGCTCACGGCCGGTAAACCAGCGAGGCTCGCAGGTAGAGTGAACATATCCGAGCGATACATCTCGAGCGGGTCGGTCGTCTTGGCGCCCAAAGCGAATGCAGTGGTCGGCGTCGTGGGCTGCATGATGACGTCACATTTCTTGAACGCAGCAGCATAGTCGCGCGTGATCAAAGTCCGCACCCGCTGAGCCTTGACGTAGAAATCGTCGTAGTAGCCGGCCGACAAGGCGTACGTACCGAGCATAATTCGCCGTTTCACTTCCGGGCCAAACCCTTGCGCGCGAGTTTGGGCATACGACGACTCAAGAGAACTGCCTTCGACAGAAAGTCCATACCGAACCCCGTCAAATCGCGCGAGATTGCTCGATGCTTCTGCCGTCGCGATCAGGTAATAGACCGAAATCGCGTGGTCTATGTGGGGGAGCTGAACTCGCTCAAAGCGAACGCCGGATTGTTCCAGCTGGTGGACCAGGTGTTCGAGGGTCTCGCGGATGCTTGGTTCGATCGCGGAACCCTGATCGTCCACGATGCCCACCGTGAGATTGCCTGAGCGCCGATGGCAAGCTTCTTCGTAGTCATCGATCGGTGCCTCCACGCTGGTGGCATCTCGCTTGCTGCAGCCCGCCATCACCTCGAACAACCGCGCCGTGTCGCGCACGGAGCGACCGAAGGGCCCGATTTGGTCGAGGGATGACGCGAACGCCACCAGCCCGTAGCGGGATACGCGGCCGTAGGTTGGCTTAAGCGCAGTGACCCCGCAAAACGCAGCCGGTTGCCGCACCGAACCCCCGGTATCGCTTCCGATCGCCGCGCCCGCCAACCCGGCCGCCGTCGCCGCTGCCGATCCGCCCGACGATCCTCCGGGAACTCGCGCCACATCCCAAGGGTTGAGCACGGGCCCAAACGCGGAGTGCTCGTTCGACGACCCCATGGCGAACTCATCCATGTTGGTCTTTCCCAAGAGCACGGCGTCAGCGTTCGTGAGCGCCTCCACCACATCCGCATCGTAAGGAGGAACGTAGCCTTCGAGAATGCGCGAAGCACAGGTCGTGACCATGCCTCGAGTGCAAATATTGTCTTTGATGGCGACCGGAACCCCAGCGAGACTTCCAAGCTTCTCTCCCCGCGCGCGCTTTGCATCGACGGCGCGGGCTCGGGACAGCGCATGTTCGCCGTCGACCTGCAGGTACGCGTTCAGTTCACTGGTCGCTGCGCGGTCAAGGTAGGCAACGACAATCTCTTCGGCACTCCACTGGCCATTTCGAACCCCTTCCGCCAGATCGACCACGTCGCGATGGCACATGGTCACGGGGCTGCGTGGTGGCTGGATCATTACGGCTTCCCGTCGCGCGCAGCGGATGGAATTGCGACCGTCGCGACAAAGGTGCCTTCCTCTTTACGCGGAGCGGCGCGGAGAGCGTCTTCGTGGGACAGACACGCGATCGGTTCGTCCTCTCGAAGCTGCGCGGTTAGGGACACCGCGTGGTACGTTGGGGGTTGCGCTTGAGTTGCGTCGAGGCGATTGAGCTCGGCGAGCGAATCGAGAATGCGGCCGAGCTGCTCTCGCATGTCGTCGACCTCGGACTCGGACAGCGCAAGGCGCGCTAGATCGGCGATTCGCACCACCTCTTCTCGGGAAATGCGAGGATCTTCGGGCGAAGGTGGCGCAGCAGCGGCGGGAGCGGAAGTAGAGGTCGGCTTGTTCATGGCTTTGTCGTCGGCGAATGCGGGCGCACGGTAGCAGATCGCGCGGTAGGAGCATCTGTTGACCACGGCCAATTTCGAAGTCACAAGAAAAATCTCCGTTCGCTTTGCAACCGATCGAAAGTGCCCTGAGTAACCACACTTAGGCGTGTACGTACGCCGGGGTAGTCACGCGGATCTACATGTGCTCACATTTCGTTTGACGGTACTGTATTCGACCGTCTATACTGTGACACAGTGAAAACGATGTCGTTGTGCGACGCATATAAGGTCCCTCCGTCATGACGATGGACACCCTAACTTGGACCGCCGAGGCACTTGGTGTGCCGATGGTCGAAGAGACGGCCGACGGATCGATCAAAGCAAACCAGGCCGCGATGCGCGCGCTCGCCGGGCAGGCCCCTGACGGGCTCGTCGATCTGAACGGACTGGTCGATATCGTTGCACAACTCGCCGAAGTCCCCCCCGACGAAACTTGTCTGACGGGGTTGATCGAACGCGGACGGGCCGGCGAACGCTACGCGGAGCATGTCAACAACCGACCTATTTTGGTTAGCCCGGTGGCCCACGGGATTCGGGTCATGGTCGGACCGGTGCATGCAAACGCGTCGATCCGAAAGCGAGCCGCCGCCGCTGACCTCGCCGCAGGGGTGTCTCACGAGGTCGCGAACGCACTCAGCGCAATCGTGGGGTGGTCGCAACTTGCGCGCGAGCAACCGGAAACCGCAACCCCGACCGAAGCCTTGGCGCTTATTGAATCGAGCGCAACCACCGCTCAGGAAGCGGCGCGAGACATGTTGCGCACCGTGCGTCCCGCGCCGCGCGCGACGGGAGATTCTGAGGAGTCCTCGGAATCTCCCGCCGTCGACGTGCTCGAAGTTGTCCGCAGCGTCGTGCGCCTGCTCGAACCGGAAGCGCGCGCGACGCAAGTCAACGTGCGCGCGCCGCTACCTGTCTCGGATGCCAAATGGGTTGCTGGCACGCGAGCCGACGTATTCACGATTGTCTGGAATCTCGCCCAAAACGCGGTGCAGATGTTGCCGCCGGGCGGAACCGTATCATTTGCGGTGGGCACCACCCGCCGGCGGGTGTGTCTCGAAATCGAGGACGACGGACCCGGGATGACGCCCGTCCAAGCGCGCAAGGCGTTCGAGCAATACTATACCACTAGAGACGAAGGCACCGGACTCGGACTACCCCTGGTCCGCCGAGCCGTGAATCGGCTCGGCGGCACGATCGAGCTCGACACCGCACCCGACCGCGGCGCTCATTTCCGCATCGAGCTCCCGCTCGCAAACGCGGTCGGACCAAAAACGACAGGCCTCGCCGCCTCGGCGGAAGCGTCGCCGACGAGCCCGAGCGAAGAATCGCGGCGAAATACTGGTCGAAATGTCTCGCGCTCCGACACGCGCGCGACAAAAACCGTCAGCGGCGTGCAACCGCGTGCGGCAGCAAGAAGTCACGTGCTGGTCGTAGAAAACGATGAGGCGGTGCGCGAATTGATCGCAACCACGCTCACCATTCGCGACTTTGATGTGACGGCAGTTTCTGGAGTTGCTGAAGCGCTGAAGCTTTCCGGCCCCTTCTCTCTCGGTCTACTCGACCTAAACTTGGAAGACGGTCGCGGCGACCAGCTGCTCGCTCAGCTAAGACAGCGGGGCATCGTGCGCTCGGCCGCCTTGATGTCCGGCGCGCCCCCACCTGCGGACATGAGCGCGGCGGGAAGTCCGGATAGCTGGCTGCGAAAGCCCTTCGACACCACCGATCTCGTGGCTACATTGCGCGAACTTTCGGCGCTCACGCACGAGTCGAAGTTGCAAACCGGCTAGTTCGCCCAGCGAGACCCAAGACAGACCGGGTGGTGATTTGGGCGCAATGCGGCTATCGTCCGCCCACGGCCTCGCGGAGTCGTACCTTGTCATGGCGCACAAAACCGTACAGAATAAGACGTTCTAGTGATGCTCAGGGCTGTTACACGATTTTTGCGATCAACCGGCGCGGATCGATCCGCGGCCTGCATGGTGGCGCTCGTCGGAGGATTGATCGGCTGCGCCGGGGATCTCGACCCCGTAGACGGGGAGCAGAACGAGATCCTCGCCCGGGCAGACGCGACCCCGCTTCCCAGCGTGGATAGCGAGCGATGGCGAGGCGCGGTCGCGGGATGTGAAGGTCGAATCGCCGATGGCGATTCCTTTGGCATTGCGGCCGGCCAACCCGAGTTGGTCGTCGCCATGCACAAAGGAAGCGTTCATTGTGTGGACAGCTACTCGGCGATCGAGTCGGAGCTCGCCGACCAGAGCAAATCTCGGGCGGACCGACTTTGGCTCGGTTACGTAGCCGCGCTGCAAGAGATCGACCCGGTGGGAATCCGACGCATCGACGCCCCTGCACCCCAGTAACTAGGCCAGCCACAGTAGCTAGGCCAGCCACAGTAGCTAGGCCAGCTACGGCCATTATCATCGCCCACCTTTGAGCAGGCATTCAGAACGCAGCGACTACGCCGCGCGCCGGTTGCCTCGTGCCGCCAATCGTTGGGCCGCCGCAAAGACCACCGCCATGATCGAGTGTTGTGGGTTGGTTCCGAGGTTGGTGGGAAATACGCTCGCGTCCATCACGTACAGACCGCGGACCGCGTGTGTTTCGAGGGAAGGCGAGACCACGCTTCGAGAAGGCTCGGAGCCGGCACACGCGGTGCCGAAAAGATGGGACGCGAGCAAATGAAGATCGCGCTGACCTATAGGGTGTCGCTCGAGCCGATCGCAGTCTCGCGGATCGGTCAGTACTTCTGGAACGCCGGCGACCCCCGGATAGACTTCGGTGGCCCCGGCGGCAAACATCATACGACACGCGAGCGTAATGCCGTCTCGAACAATCCCGAGATCGGACGCGGAGGGAGCATAGCGAACCCGCGGCGAAGCCCCCAGTGCTCGAAACCCCAGTGCTCGAAACCCCAGTGCTCGAAACCCCAGTGCTCGAAACCCCGGGCGAACCGTGCCGTGCGCGCGCATACGGCACATCACCGCCCACTGCGCGAAATGATCGAGCGCTCCAATACGTTCGCTCCATTCCGATCCGGCACCTGGAATACGCGCGGCAATCAATCCCGGTGGCAAGGAGAGAGATTCGAGTTTGAATCCGCGCGCGGGAAGCGGAACCTCGTAGCCCTGGGTCGCTCCAAACGCCATCCGCACCGGATGAGGAAAGCGCCCTACCACCGCCGCCCCAGGATGCGCCTGAAAACGATCCCCGACCAGCCTTTTGAGGCCTGTTCGACGCAGAATGAGCGGAGTGTGAAGCGCTCCCGCACAAATGATCACGCCGCCACGCGCATGAATGCGGACGCGCCCTCCTCCTTTCCGATGTTGTCCGACCACCGTCGATGCGCTTCCCCGGCGCACCTCTACGCGCTGCACGCGAACCCCCGTGTGCAGGCGCGCGCCGTGGGCGAGCGCCATGGGTACATAGGACACGTCCATGCTCTGCCGCGCTTCTCCGGGGCAGCCTTGCATGCATTCGCCTCGCCCCGCGCAACGACGCGCGTTGCGCACCGTGGGTTTGCTTTCAAGGCCCAGCGCGCGCGCGCCCGCTTCCATCAAATCCGAGTTTCCCCCTCGTATAGTCTCTTGCGTCTCAGCCACCTCGAGCTCGCGCTCGATCATCTCGTATGCCGACTCGAGCTGGGCTTCGCCAACGAGCTCTTCGAGCCCGAATCGAGCGATCCACTCGCGACGCACCGAATCGGGCATTCGCCATACGATGCCAGAATTGACGGCGGTGCTTCCTCCAACGCATTTGCCCTGAAGCAGCGGCATGGGCGCGTGGCCGACGGTGGCCTGAAACCCTCCGTCGCGTAGCGACGTCATCATGGCTCCTGCTGCGTCGCGCGGCCGCTGCGAGGTCTTTAGAAAGTCACCTTCCTCCACCATCACCACTTCGTGCCCCGCGCCTGCAAGCACTCGCGCAGCCGTGGCGCCTCCCGCTCCCGTGCCGACGATCACAAAGTCGGCCGAGTCTTCGATCGCGCATCGAACCTTCACGCAACCTCGGAAGGTGAATCCGAATAGACTGTCTCTTGCGCAGATTGTTGCTCAGCGGACGCTACTTTTTCCACCGGCCCACTTTCTTCCCAATCGTTCGGAACGATGGGCAAGCGAGGACGCGCGGGCGCGCGAACCGGAGAACCAAGCGCTCGATCACGGTCGTAGTGGGAGCGCCTGCGTATGTGTTCAATTCGGAATAGCGCAAGCGCAGCGTACAACTTCAGCAGCGTGGTGAGCTCGCGCACCGCGAACGAAGAATGGGTGAGCAAACGCCCAAGGATGCGAACCCGCTCTTTGGGCGCGAGCCGCGGAAACGTGATGAAACGGCGCTCCAACCAAAACGGCGCGAGCACCACCATCCACACCGCAACCCGCAATCCTACGCTCGCCTGTCGAGAGGCAAACCTGCGCATGCGCATGAACGTATTGAGCAACGAATGCTCGTCGATGCTCGGGTCCTCCCCCTCTCCGTTTAACGAATCTGGCAACGACGCTGGCAACGATTCTGCGTTCGACGTTTTTGGGTTCGTCGCCTCTGTCCGGTGCCCGGGCTCTCCGAACGAGGAGAGCAGGCATCGGACCCAGCGTTTCTCGAACCCGAACATCGCACGCTCCGAACCCGGCGTTCGATTCGCTCCGGCCAGCCGAGTTCTCTTTAGTGTATCGCACTGCATCCACCTGCTCAAACGCTCAGGTCAAATGCACACCAGAGCGAACTTTAGTTTTGGTGAATAAATCAACAAAAAATTCGGCGTCCCACATCTGATCGTGACGCATTTTTTTAGTACTATAGGGTGTATCGTCTCAGGGTCGACGTACGTGGGCCTACGACAATGGATTCATCCGCATCCTGCACATGTGGAACGCCCAAGACGTAGAAAGGGAGCCGGACCGATTTATGTTTGAGAGGAAGTATCTAAGAGAGATAGGGCTCGCCGCGGCGACATCGTTCGCTGCGTTCGGATGCGCCCTAGGGAACTCCCCCGAGGCAGAGGAACCCGCTGTCGAGACCTACCAAACTGGAGGAACCAACGGAAACTCAGTGGTGGTCGCGTACCCGGCAGCGCCAAACGCGGTGGCCAGCTCGACCTTCTCCGTGACCGTCAATGGCGAGCCCGTGTTCGTCGAAGAAGACCGGCGCATCAGCTACGCAAACTTCGCCTTCGCGGGCGAGATCACGGTTGAAGTCACGCTGAGCGAAAACTTCAACAGCTATCGACTTAGTCCTCAGGCGTACAACATTTCTAGCAGCACCAATGGCGACAAGCTGACGTTCACCCTGGATAGCCCGCGCCACCTTGTGCTCCACCAGATCAATGGTTGGGAATCTGATTTTGTCAACGAAAAGCGCCTCTTCATTTTCGCCAACGCGATTCCCAAAGCAGCCGACGAACTCGGCGCTTCGCAGCTTGTGAGCGCGCAGGCAAAGGGCATCGACTCTACGGGCGCAACGGACGTCACCAACGCCATCGCCACCGAAATCGACGCCCTTTCCGCATCGGGCGGCGGCGTGCTCGTATTCGAACCCGGTCTCTATCTGGTGCGCCACGTGTTCATCAAAGATGACGTCACCGTCTACCTCGAAGCCGGCGCGCGCCTCCAGGCCTCGAACGCCGTTCCTTCCGAAGACGGCATCATCAAGTTCACCGATGTCGACAACGCGCGCCTCATGGGTCCGGGTTCGGTAGACGCAAACGGCGTGTACCTGCGCTACAACACCAGCGCGAGTGGCTTCTCGCTGATCCGCGCCGACCGTTCGTCGAACATTGTGGTTGAGGACGTCGTGCTCCAAGACCCCTCTGCGTTCGCAGTGTGGTTCCGCGACTGCGAACACGTCACGATGTACAACACCAAGCAGATCGACTACGACAACCGCGACCTAGCGAGCAACGGCGGCAACGACGGCATCGACCCCGACGCAACCCGTCATATGCTCGTCGATAGCTGCTTTGTGTACGCGGGCGACGACGCCACGGCCATCAAGGGCATTTCCCCGACCTGGCCCCTCATCGAAGACATCACCTTCCGCAACAACGTGATTTTTCAGTCGGCGCTTGGCTCTGGCCTCGGCATCGGCTCGCAGTTCGATTCCACGCAGTTCGAAAACATCACCTTCGAAAACAACGACGTGCTGGCGGCGCGATTCGCGGTCGATATGGGCATGCGTTCGAGCACATCAAGCCCTGGCGACAACCCGCAATTCTCGGGCGTGTTCTACAAGAACAATCGCTTCGGCATGACCCGCGGCTCGTTCGTCTTCGGCGGAAACGCACGGCGCGATGCGATGTACAAAGACGTGTATTTCAAGCTGAACGAGTTTGAAGGCAACAACGACAACAACCCACCGAAGTACGAAACCTTCGACAACGCGGTCATGATGGACTGGGACTTCGACGGGGTCACGGTGAACGGCCAGCTCATGGACAACATCAACGACTTCGACACCACGGGCACCGGGATCAGCGGATTCACGTTCGCGAACAGCGCCCACACCCTCGTCACCGTCGATACGACCGCCACCATGGTGCAAGAAGGCAACAGCGCCGACTTCGTCATCACTCGAACGGGTGACACCAGTGGTGGTTTGGTCGTGTACTTCGAGTTGCGTGGTACCGCGGTCAACGGCACCGACTACTCGACCATCGCCAACAACTACGAGTACCTCGCGCCCGGCCAAGCCTCGGCGACCGTATCCATCGACTCCATCGCAGATGGTCAGACCGAGGGCGTCGAGCCTGTCGTTCTGACCCTCACCAACAATCACGGCGCCGGCGGCTACCTCATCGGAGCCGACTACAACGCGATGATCACCATCGACGACCGGCCATCCACCATCTTCGAAACGGGCAAGCTGGTCTTCTCGCAGCCGAACGCCTCAACTTGGTTTACCCAAAACCTGCAGGGCACCTACACCAACCCTGTCGTCATCATGGGCACGCCTTCCATCAACGGATGGAACCAGTCGACCATGCGGGTGCGCAACGTGACGCCCACGAGCTTCCAGTATCAACTGGACGAGTGGGACTATCACGACGGCAAGCACAATACCGAGACGGTGGCGTACTTGGTGGTCGAAGCCGGCACCCACGACATCGGCGGCCTCAGATGGGAAGCCTGGTTTATTCCCGGCGGCGGCACCACAGGCTGGAAAACGAAGACCTTCGAGCGAAATGACTTCAACGGTCAGCAAACCGTACTCGCCCAGGTCATGTCGACCAACGAAGCGTCAGCCGTCACCACCCGCATCCGCAACGTGAACGGATCGAGCTTCCAAATCCTCATCGAAGAAGAGGAAGCGGGCGGTTCGCACGCCCAGGAGACTGTCGGCTACGTGGCTATCTCCAAAGGAAACGGAAGCGTCGGCGGTTCGGATTTCGTGACCAACCTGACCGGAAACTCTGTGACCCACAACTACTACACCATCAACTTCGGACAGACCCTGAACAACCCTCTGTTCTTCTCGGAGATGTCCACCTACGATGGCGGAGACACCACCGCGATGCGGCATCGAAACCTCACGTCGACCAGCGTGCAGGTCAAGTGCGAAGAAGAGGCGTCGGCCAACTCCGAAGTCTCGCACACCACCGAGGTCGTTCGCTGGCTTGCCATCGAGCAGTAGTCGTCAGTGAATGACAGGCGCTGGTTGAAGTACAACCAGCGTATGCGGCACACTGGCCCCGCGCTTCATTGCGCGGGGCTTTGTTCTTTTCTGGTCTCTGCTGGAGATCGGTCAAGCGGGACCAACACAAGCCGATACAGCCGCAAATCGGCGCGATCGAAGCTGTCCTCGCGCAGTGCGTTGTCTCGAAATAGAGCCTGGTACGCACGAGCGCCCGACCCCTTTCCGGCCTCTTGCGTCGCCACTGGCAACAGATACCGCCACGCGCCCCCGCCTTCGTAGGCCACTCCGTGCTGCGAAGAAATCACCCGCTCAAGAAAACCCGGACTCCGCGCGCCCAGCGTTCCATCTTCTTCGAGGAGCGATATCTCGACATCGAGCCGCGGAAGGGCATCGAGGAGCGGCCCGCCCATCGCTTTCTCTCGCTCCGCCCAACGCTGCCGCGCAACCATCGTCGCCGTGATCAGCGCGCGCGCGAGCGAGCTGCCTCGAGCTGAACGCCACAAACGCGCCGCGGAACCTTCGCGAAGAAGCACCAATACCTCCACAGTTCGCAATCGCCGAAGAGACTCTGGGAGCTTGGCCAGCGGCGGAGGCTTTTCGCCCGAAAGAATTTGTCGCGCCATGCGGCCGAGCATTCCTTCGAAGCGCGAACCTCGTTCGTTGTCTCTGACCGCGTAAAACGCGTAGCGCGACGTCAGATAGACTCCGCGAAACGGGGGCACGTATTCATATCGACCCATCCGGTCAATCACGCGCGGACTCTTCGCGCCCGGCTGGCGCAACGCGCGTACGTTCACCAAGATGCCCTGCACTCGAGCCGAACGCATGGCTTTCGCGGCGGCTACCTCATCACGTCTACGAAGCGCATCGCTGAGCCTGGCAGCGGCGGCCGGCCGCACGAACGTCGTCCCCACGATGTCCTCACGAAGGACTTCATCCGCGCGCCAGACCAGCACGCGCTTGCGTCCCGCGAGCTTCTCGATCAAGCCTTGAGGCGCTTGCTCGCGAGTTTGAACTCGCCACAGCGCGACCAAACCCGCCGCCCCCACGACAAGTATTCCCGCCCACCATTTCGCTCGCCTGCTCAGCGTCATCCTCGAATATCTGCTACGATCTTTGCGACGCTGCACTCCTAGCACGATCGACCTACCGTGATCATCGGAGTTCCCAAAGAACTGAAGACCCGCGAATATCGCGTGGGAATCAACCCCGGCGGGGTTTCGCTGCTCGCGCGCCACGGCCACCAAGTGCTCGTGGAGCAAGGCGCCGGGGCTGGTTCAGGCATTACCGACGCCGAATTCAAAGCCGCAGGCGCCACGGTGGTGCCCAACGCTTCGGACGCGTGGTCCGCCGAACTCGTGATGAAGGTCAAGGAGCCGCTCGAGCCGGAGTATTCCTACTTTCGCTCAGACCTTACCCTCTTCACGTATCTGCACCTCGCCCCCCTCCCCGACCTCACCCAGGCATTGATGGACGCAAAGGTACGCGCCATCGCGTACGAAACGATCGAAAACCCTGATGGAACGTTGCCCTTGCTGCGACCGATGAGCGAAGTAGCGGGACGCATGGCGGTCCAAGTGGGCGCGGCGTGTTTGGAAAAGGAGCGCGGCGGCAAAGGAATCTTGCTCGGCGGCGTACCAGGCACCCGTCGAGGCCGGGTCGCGATTCTAGGGGGAGGCATCGTCGGGTCAAACGCAGCCCGCATCGCGGTCGGCATCGGCGCCCAAGTGACGTTACTCGAACTGGATCACGACCGCATGGCGTACCTCGAAGACGTATTTCAGGGAGAAATCGAGACCCTCTATTCGAACCCCAAGAATATCGAGTACATCGTGCAGCAAGCCGATTTGGTGGTCGGTGCCGTGCTCATTCCGGGCGCGCGCGCCCCGAAACTCGTCGACCGAGATCTCATCTCACGCATGTCGGACGGGTCGGTGGTAGTCGACGTAGCCGTCGATCAAGGCGGATGCATCGAAACCTGTCGACCCACCACCCACGACAACCCGACCTACATCATCGACGGGGTCGTCCACTATTGCGTGCCCAATATGCCTGGCGCAGTGAGCCATACCAGCACCTTCGCGCTCACCAACGTCACTGTGAAATACGTTGCGCGGATGGCGAGCCTGGGAATCGAGGAGAGCATTCGCGAAGATATGACAGGCCTCGGCCGGGGCGTGAACTGCTGGGATGGTCATTGCACGTATCAAGCCGTGGCTACGGCGACGGGCGCGCCCCACACCGCACTCGACTCTATTCTCCAGGGGACTGCGATTCTGTAGAGGACTGCGATTCTGTAGGATACTGCGATTCTGTAGAATACCGCGCCACCGACAAAGTCGCGGGATGATCGGTGATGTCTAGCTGCGGAATGCGCAATACGCCGTATCGGTTCGCATGCGTCTCTCCCGAGCGATGCCCAAACGACCACTGCACGCGTTCACCAGGAAGACACACAAAACGCTGAACGCGCCGTAGCGTCACGTCGACACGGATAGGAAGCTGAACGTCGTGACCCTGGCGAACGAAGATAGGCACCTCGAAACGATCTTCGCGGTCCACGATCGCCGCAGCGTCCCAGCGCAAAAAGCGGTTAAGCGCCCCGACGCGATCGCCAGCCCAGCCGGTATCCTGCACGCTTCCTTCTTCGCCGCAATACCCTCGCTCGACATCCCATCGCCGACCGTCTTTGTTCGTTCCTTCGCCTGGCTTGGCGTCGCTCGATGCGCGCGAAAACGCCGGGAACGCCAAATCACGGCGAAAGAACGTGCGCGCGTCATGCACGTGGTTCCACCCCTCGTCCCACCACCGACTTTTTAGAACGGGGTCTGGTCCTAAGTGGCCGCTTTCATCCCACACCGCGTAGTGCCCAATGCCTTCTTGTTGCAGCACCGAATAGAACGACGCTTCGGCCAACGTCTGATTGCGCGCCGGGTCCGTGGCGCACACCGCAGCGCTAAAGTGGATAAACGGATCGTCTTTTCCGTGCTGCACATAATAAAACTGAGCGTCGGCACCCACTGCGTGCAACGGATGGTCGCGCCGGAGTGAAGCCGGTATGTCCAGCCGATCCCAAATGCCCACGTCCGGTACCGCATCCGTTCCCCAACAGTGTACGTTGCACTTCGGGGTACCCCAGATGTTTTGAAGCTGCTTGATGCGAGACGGTCGATGAAAACGTGCGACAGTTTGGGGACACGTCGCCTCCACGAAGCAAAAGTGCCGCGCGTAGAGCGAGCCCAACGCAAGCGCCCCTGCGCCTCCCATGGACCGACCGACGAGGTACACGCGCTGCGGGTCGGCCCCCGGAAAACTGCGCAGCACCCACTCGAGAAGATGAAGCACCCGCCGCTGCGTGTAGTTTGGCACGCTTCCCTGGCTTGGTGATCCATCCGGCAACTGGTCTGAGTACCCCCACCAGTACGTGTTCATCGGGTCGTGGGGATAAACGCAGTATTCAGCGTCGCTGCCGCCCGGCTTCGGGGTGTCGCCGAATCCGTGCAAGAACACGCGTACGGGTTTAGAGCGCGGGTCGTGCGATGCGCTCGGCACCGTTACCCAGGCGCGAAATCGACGGCCCGCATACCCCGGACTGTCGAGGAACGGATTGGTGATCTGGGATAGCTCGTACTCGACAGAGCTCGAACGCGCCTGCTCCGAGACGATTTCGGGTGCAGGAACATCGATCACGTCGCGAACTCGAATCGAACACTGAGTCGACGCAGTATGCTCCCGTGACCGGGCGCGTACGGTCACAATCGAGGGTTCGCGGCCGCCCTGAATGAAGTCTGGCACGAACCGAATCGTTCGCTGCTCCTCGCTCCATTCAGCCCCCGGCGGCAAGCCGCGCACGAACACGCGTGCATCGTCACTGGACGCGCCGGTCACGCGGATCGGCAACACGAGTTCCTCGCCTTCATCCACCACACAATCGCTTGGACGATCGATAGCCAGCATCGCCTTGGACACTAGCGCAGGCTGATCCATAGTGGCTCTGACATGAAGAAAATTGACCTGTCGGTACTGATCTTATCTTGGAACACGAAGGACCTCACGCTCGCCTGCCTGCGCGCTCTGGAGCAGGACAAGACCCGCTATTCCCGCGAAATCATTGTGGTCGACAACGGCAGCCACGACGGTTCGGCGGACGCGATTGCGGAAGCATTCAAGAACGTGACGTTGATTCGAAACCCCGACAATCGGTTCTACGCCGAGGGCAACAACCAGGCCGCGCGCGCCGCGACTGGCGAATACCTGTGCCTGCTCAACTCCGATACCGAAGTCAAACCTGGCGCGCTCGACCAACTCGTAGATTTCCTCAAGCAGCACCCCGACTATGGCGGGGCCGCCCCCAAGCTGCTCAATATGGATGGCTCGGTTCAGAAAAACTGCAATCGCATCATCGGGTGGATCGACCCGCTACTCGACAGCACGTCGTTTGGACGCGTGCCCCCTGGCACGTGGCTCGCGCGCCGCACGCGGATGAAAGATTTCGATCATCAACATAGCTGCGACATCGAGCAACCACCGGCCTCCGTATTCGTGATGTCGCGATCCGACTACGAATCGCTAGGCGGGCTGGATACCGAGCTCGCGCTCTACTTCAACGACGTCGATTTGTGCCGGCGACTATTGATGCGCGGTCGCAAGATTCGGTTTGTGGCGGAGGCAGAGGTCTTTCACCACGAAGGCGCATCGACCGGTCGCTACGAAGAAAAAAAGCGATCCATCGATTGGTTTCGGCAGCGGGCCCACTACTACCGAAAGCACCACGGAACGCTCGGCGCACAGTGGTTGAAAGTCGTGATGCGCCTCTATGAAGCCGAACAGCTCGCGCGGATCAAACTGGGACCGCGGGTCGGCGACGAAGAGCGCGCGGCGATGTGTGAGGTGCGGGCGGAGGTCCGAAACGTCCTCTCAGGCTAGAGCAGCGGCCTTTTGGCCTGAGCGCGGCTTTCCTCCTCGCTCTCTCCCTGCGAAAGGCTCGGAGCCTTCCTCAGTCGTTCGCTGTGGGGGCGCTCGCGCTCAG
>JANQQS010000097.1 GCA_028284955.1 Myxococcota bacterium
CTGAGCGCGAGCGCCCCCACAGCGAACGACTGAGGAAGGCTCCGAGCCTTTCGCAGGGAGAGAGCGAGGAGGAAAGCCGCGCTCAGGCCAAAAGGCCGCCGCTCTAGTTTAGTCGACGCTGCCGGCCCAACCTTGCACCCGCGTAAACGCGAGCGGTTGGGGCAGGTCGCGAGTGATTTCCGCAACGGATCCACCCGTCGGCCGGCTGTCTCCCGCGCTCACCTGCGCGACGAGGCGGAAGCTGCCGCCGCCGGTTTGATTGGCGCGGTAGTAATTGCGCGAGCCAACGTAGGGATCGGTTTCAGAGACTTGGACGAGGTCGGTGCAGGTTGGCGCTTGGGCGACCGCTACGCCGAGGACCACTTGGTTGAGCACTGGCGAGAGATTGCGCACGAAGGTGCCTGAGTCGGCGGGCTCCTCGAGAGCGCCGACCGGCAGCTGGGTGCCGTCGGTTTCCGCACGCAGATATTCTACGCCCCAGATTTGACTCTCGCCGAACGCGCAGCTGTCCGTATCGCTCGACGTCGAGCGGAAGGTCGCAAAAAACACGTTGCTCTCGAATAGCTCGAGCGGCCCGGTGACTTGCTCTCCCGTGCGAAGCGGGATTTCCCAGTTCAGCGTCGCGCCCACATCGGTCACCGCGCCGGTACTGCTGAAGGTCAAATCTTCGGTCAGCGATGCGACGCGGTTTGCCGAAGTGCCGTCGAGCACGTCCACGTCGCCGCTCGCCTGAATGATCACGACCTGTCCCTCGGAGTCAGTCGATACGATGGGCGGAAAGTAGGCCGGCTGCCCTGCCGAAGCGCCCGCGTCGTGAAAGAGATCGTGCAAAGGCTCAGCGGTCCAATCGCGGAAGTTCGTTGACGAAACGTCCACCCGCCAAATCACGCCTTCGTTGTCGGTCATGAATGCGCGGGTCGCCACCGAACCGACTTCCCCCGTGAAGAACGACACACCGCCGCTGAGCGGAGCGTTGAAGGTTCGGTCGTCGAGATGGCGAATGAGTCGTCCCGTAGCCACATCGATAAAGTACGCTTGCCGGCCTTCGTCTTCCCAGCATCGGTAGCGATCACGAACCGTCGATGTACCGTCGGTTACCGATGGAGCGCCCCGTCCATGAGGCAAACATCCCGTCGCGGGCGTTCCTCCGCTGGGCGCGCCGCAAGTTCCCGCCGCGGCCCCGCGGTCGGTGCCTTGGCCGCCAGGGAGAAGCGCCAACGCGCGCTCTTGTACCTGGCCGTCCGATTCCAACAGAACCTGCGCGAGGCCTGCACGACCGTAGCTCTCTCCCATGTCGGCGTGGGTGTATTGCCATAGGAACTTCGGATCGAGAGGGTCGGTGACGTCAAGCGCGATATATCCCGCAGCGCCTCCTCGCATGCCCACCACCAATACGGTGTGGTAAATCGAGCCGTCGGCATCCTGACCGGGCGTGCGGCGGTAGAGCACTTCGCGAACCACCGGGCTGCCATCGACCATCCATTGGTGAGACGCCCGCGCGGCTTGAAGTTTCTGCAGCAGCAGCGGTGGCACGAAACCCCAGATTTCTTCGCCTGCGGTGAGCGAGGTGCCGGTATGGGGACCTGCGGTGATGGTGACGTCTTCGGTCGCAAACGCATGCAGCACGCCGTCGTTGGTGCCGACGTAAAGCACCTGGGGACGGTTTTCTACCTCCGGCAGCTGCCGAAAGAGATTGAATGACTCGTCGGCGATGTCTTGCTGGGGCGGGCCCACCACCACGGGAGACGAGTGATAGATATCGCCGAGTCGACTGTCGCGCTCTCCGTTGACCCCATGCACCCAGTCGATGATCGCGGCACGTTCACGAGCCGTCGTCACGCCGAGGGCGGTCGCGCTGACGCTGGCGTTGGCGAGCGTGAAGGGCTCGAGCGTGAGCCCGGTTTCCGCGGGGTTCGCCAGCGTGGGAGACGCGGTGCCGGTCGATGTGGGGGTGCCGCAGCTCGCATCGCCACCCGGTCCGAGACCCGACGTTGAAATCCCGCCCGACGGCACGGTGACCGCAACCACGCCAGTGTCCTCGCCCACCAGATGCCCTTCCAAGTTGCTCAGGTCGGCGGGAACCACGGTCAGTAGCTGTCGATCGGTGGTGCGGTTGTCGAGGATTTCGTGAAAGCGATCCGTCGACTCAATCGGCTGCTCTTCGGGCTCAAACGACGTGTTGCATTCAAAGCGGCGCCGCTCGAGCACGCCGGTCCACGCTTCGCCTTCTTCTCCCAACACAAACCCGGTGTTGAACTGGAGCTGTCGTTGGTTGCTCGATCCCGTCGCCGTGCTGCTGAACGCCGGCACGGTACGGGTCGTGGTGCCGGGCGCCGCTTGGTCGAGGGCCGACTGCAAACGACTGACGAGCTCCTCGCGATTGGTGGCGAAGAGGGCTTCGGTGGTTCCGCCCATATCGGCGATCTCGTTGAGCTCCGCTGTCGCGTTGACGTCGGCGATATCAAACCCGACGACGAAGAGCCCGTTAAGAAGCCCCGTGCAACGATCGGAAGCACCGTCAAACGCGCACAGCCGAGCCGCGATTTCGGCGGGCCGGTCGTAGGGACAGGTGTAGCCGGGAACGTCGCAGTTGTAGGGTGACCCGCGCATGTCGGCGTTGGGAAAACCGTCGGTAAGCAGGATGCCGTAGCGCTGCCGGCACGATTGAAAGAGGTCACCCGTTCCGCCCGCGACGGTCACCGGAGCTACGTCGGGATCGTTGTTGAGGTAGTACTCGAAGTCGTCCAGCATGCCGGCGATCGGTGTGGGACCAAAGGGGCGCACGGCGAGGAGGGCGTTTTGAATTTCGTCGTTGGTCACCCGGTAGTCGACGATGGCATCGCTTCCCACCGAAACCAGTTGACCCATGGTGGCGTTTGTATTGCGGGCGCCGTTGTCGAGCATGTGGTCTTCGCCGCAACCTGGAAACGAATAGGCTTTGGGTTCCCCGTAGGAAAACATGCCTGGCTCGCCTTGCGAATCCGCAAGGAACGAAGGCGTATTGAATACGCTTTGGGTGACCAACGCGGTCTGCGTGCTCAAGGTACCAATGCCATCAAACGTCATCAGGCCGAACTTCACGCGGTCAACGTACACATCCAAGATGCCGTCGGTGTTTTGGTCCACGGTGCCGGGATGCGTGAAATGAGGAATGAAATATTCGGCGTCGAACTCGCCCGCAAATGTCGATCGATTCACGCGCGAACAGGAGAAATTGTTCCAGCTTCCGGTCATCGCTTCGAGCACGGTGGACCAGCGATTGCGATCTGGAGTCGCCAACCCGCAGTTCGGAAAACATTCCTCGCAGGTCGGCGTGGTGCATACACAGTCGCCGAGCCGCTCCATCGATCCAGACGTATCCACCAGCAGCATCACCAGCGGACGCACGTTGCGTACGTCAGGCCCTTGCGCGAATGCCGGACTTGCCATCCCGCACAGCAGCAACCCAACAATGACCCTAGCCGAACGCATTCATCCTCCCTTACTGCCCAAACGGACCAGAAACTCCTCGAGCCCGCGCATCGCTCGCACCTTCGTTGAACGGACGAGGATCCGTCGCTGTCCCCGCTTCGCCGGGCACGCGTACCCGTCCGCGCGACGTGTAGGTCGCGCCCAAAAACCTCAGCCGGCTCGCGCCATCGCTTCGATTGCCCGCCACGACGCCGGTGTAGATATGGGTGTCGTACACATCGACCATGAAGAAAGGCTGATGCGCCGCCCGCGGACCGATGACTTCGTTTTCGACTGGCGCGATGGCGAGGCCGGTGAAGTCGTCGGGGTACATTCGATAGCCTTCTTTGCCGGCGGCAAGAGCTGGCTCAAAGGGCGACATATCGAGCACCGCGCCAGACGTCGTCGTGCGCCGCATCGCGCTAAGGAGCGCAGGGGCGCCAAAACGATCGACCCACGACATGGCGGCGAGCGCCCCGGTTTCGCCGAGATACTGCGTTTGCAGCGACATGCGCCAAAAGCCAGCCGCGCGTACCTCGGTGCTTGTGCTGTGCACCGCGAATACCGCAGTCGCGGTCGACATCAGCAAGATGAGCAGCACCACCAACATCGCAGCGCCTTCTTTTTTTTGGGAGGGTCTGACCCCGCAGACCCTCCCCCCACGCGGGTACGACCCGCGCGGGGCCCCCCGCCCAACGCCGGCCGCTTTCGCGCCCGCCCCATCGCTTCGCGACGGGGACCCGGCAGTACAACACTCGTCAACCAGCTCACGTGCATCCTGGCGGGGGAGTTTGGGTGAATCGCCGGGGGCATACCCCGACGAGAGGGTCTGGGTGCCAGACCCTGGAAACGCAGCGAAATACGATTCCGCGGGGCCCCCCTCCCAACTCCGGTCGCTTTGCGTCCGCCCCACCGCGAAGCGGCGGGGCCCCAGCAATTCAACCTCACGCAACCATGTCACGTGGTTCCTGGCGGGGGAGCTTGGGTGAATCGGCGGGGGCGTACCCCGACGAGAGGGTCTGGGTGCCAGACCCTCAGAAAACAGACGGCCAGACCCTAAAACAACACTGTGTCTGACCCCTTTCCTGAACGGCTCAAAACGATCTGATCTCATGGGCGGATCACTCGGCTGGTTAGGTTGGGGAGAGCGATTTCGGTGCGGAGGGTGCGTACGCGGGCGGCTCCGGGGAGGGCGGCGTTGGCGCGGTAGCGGGTGAGGGGATCTCCCGCCCCCCGAGCGACCCAGATGAAGCGCGGGTCTTGCGCGGCGCCGCGGGCGGAGAGCGAAGCGAATACGGTGCGCAGGTGGTGGGGGCGAATGTCGAGTTCGTCTTGGGCCGCTTGGCCAAAACGACGTACCAGGTTCGGCGGGCCGCCAACGGTGACCTGGTCGTCGAACATGAACTGAAAATCGATATTGGCGGCGTATTCGAGCACGATGCGCTCGCTGCCGGCGATGGGGTTGTCGTTGTTGAAGTTGAGCTCCCGGCGCACCAGCACCGCAGGAATCAACCCCTTGGCGTCGCGCAGCGCGGCGGGCGCGGGCGATACAAGATTGGATAGGTTGGCGTCGACGCGCGGGTCGACCACCGCGTATTCAATGCGCGCCAGCGGCGCCACCACCGCCCCCGCGGCGAGGCCCCCCACGCAGTTGCCGCCCACGCCGAGGCCTGGCTGAAAGCTAATCGACTGGCTGGCCGCGTTGACGCCAGTGATGGTCACGAAGAAGTGATTGTTTTCCAGCGTGCGGATATGAAGCATGCGTCCAGGAAGAAATACTTCTTGGAACGTGGTGGCATTGAACGTCGATCCAACGATGCCAAAGTCACGTCGAAATCCCTGCCAGTCGGTTTGCAAAAAGATCGCGCTGCCCACGCTATTGAGCCCTCGCGCGAAATAGGCGCCCCCCGTCATATAGTTGCCCACCAAACGAATGCGGTCGGCGGTGACCAGATTTTCGGCAGCGTTGGGCAACGCGGCGGTGTCTTGGTTGTCGAGAAACTCCACCGCCTGAATCTCTTGCGGCGGCGCGGCGCAGCGTTGCTCCACTTGGGAATTCGGCGTCCCATGAAAGCCGGCTCGGGCAATATCGCGCCGCAGCTGCTCCATCGCCATGCGCACCGACATCTGCGTTTGCGCCACCCGCTGCTGCTCATGAAAATGCCGCGTCGACCCCGCGCTGACGAAATAGATCGCGGTGATCGCAATCAGCCCCGCGATCAGCGCAACCATCAGCTCGAGCAACGTGAACCCCGCCTGCGCCTTCGGCCTGTCCGCGCGACGCGAACGGCGACGAGGGGAACGAGTGCCTGTTCTGTGTTGGGCGCTCGTCATTGCAAAGGCTGCCACCGGATAAGCGTCGATGCATGGACCGCGCGCAAACGGCTCGTGGGCGCGGCGAGCTCTGCCGTCACCGCAGCTTCCGCCCCTTGACCGCAGTTTCCGAATAGCCGGCGGTCGCCTTGGGTGTTGTCGCGCCCGCCCGCGCGACGATGCCAAAACGTGCGCACGTCGGCCCGAATGGTGTCGCCCGGAACCACCCAGCTGAGCCGGACATGCGCGCAGTACACCATCTGCGCGACCGTGGTGGTGTCCTGTCCTTGGTAATCAAAACCGTAGGATTCGTTGTTGTCGACGGGGTCGCGGGCCAGCGCGTACCAGTTGCCGTCGACGGTTTGCAGGTATTCGGTCGTGGCCCGCGTAGCGACGTTGGCGCCTTGTTGATTCCACCGCACCGCGTCGCGGCGAAGACGCTCGAGCCACGAACGAGTCACCTGAGACGCCACGCCGAGCTCACGCGATTCCATATTGCCGCGGGTGGCGGCTTGCTGGAGCGACATGATGCCTACCGCGCCGACCGTCATGATACCCAAGGCCATGATGATCTCGATAAGCGTGAAACCTTCGCGGTTGCGCTTGGTCATCGCAACACCCGCGCGTCGCCGCCAAGCGGTAAAAGAACCCGCCGCAGCACGCCCGCGTTGGCGCCTCCGACCTGTCGCTGAAATGAAAACACAAACCCACCCCGCAAGTTGGTTCCGTTCGGCGCGATGTTGAGGTCCAAGAATCGGTCGGCCACATTGACGCGCCAGCGGGTGATGCCCGTGGGCTCGAAGCAGATATCGAGATCGTCGAATCCGCCGACCGACGCCATCACCACGGTGTGCGTGCCTCGGGTGTAGTCGGTCATGTTCAACCACTGGCGGCACGCGGCGTTTCCGTTGCAGCCGCCCGCGGTAATCGCGGCCCAGTTGTTTGCGTTGCAGCCGTTGTTGATGCCGCGATACATCTCGATCGTGCCCAGACCGCCGGCCGCGCCCGCCGCATAGCGAGCTAGATGGGCCCGCCCGTAGCCCGCCGCGCTCGACCGAGCGGCCCGCAACAAACGAACCAAATCGAGCGTCGCCTCAGACGTCCGCCGCTCCGCCATCGCCGTGCCGATGGTGGGCGCGGCAAGCATCGCCGCAAGCCCGATGATGATCACCACAATCATCAGCTCGAGTAGCGTAAACCCGTCCTCCCGCCGCTCAGCCTCCCGCCGCCCAGCCTCCCGCCGCCCATCCTCCCGCGACCTGGAGAATCGACGAACCGAATGCCGGCCGCGTGCGAACTTGGAACCTGATGGTCGATGAGGATTCATCCGGAGCGGAACCTTGCAATGGTCGTACCGAAGGTCACAAAACCAAGCAAATCGCTGATCTAACTAGGTTTTTCTTTCTGAGAGGCCACCCCAATCCCGCATCGGATGCGTGAGTACGCAAAGTTTTCTTAGCCGGCCCGCCAGAACCATGCCGCCGAGGTACCCCCGCTCTGCCGTCGCTCCTTCGCGCCCGAGCTCGAGCGACTTTCCGTTGACAGCCTCGCAGGACCCGTCTATCCCCGCACTCTTCCATCATTCCCGCGGAAGTGGCGGAATTGGCAGACGCGCATGATTCAGGTTCATGTGAGGTAACACTCGTGGAGGTTCGAGTCCTCTCTTCCGCACCGGGCTCCTCGCGGAGCCCTTGGGATTTTTCGTCTCGGCGGAGCTAAGCTCCGGAGCGAGTCCTCTCTTCCGCACCGATGCTCCCCAACTAGGGCTCCTCACGGAGCCGGTAGATTCTTTCGTGTCTCGGCGGAGCTCCGCTCCGGGCGAATCCTACGCTGCCTGATACCAGTCGTCCCGATACTCCAGGCGAGTCGGCTGAGGTTCGGGAATCGGATCGCGTGACTTGCGGGTCTCCCCGGGAAGCGATGCGAGATCGTCCGCGCCATACTCGGTCATCGCGTCACCCTTTGCGACAAGCAAACGCAGAATCCGATCGCTGCTGAAGCCTATCGGCTCTTTGTCGTTCTCCCAGCGCGAAACCGTCTCGGGCCGCTTGCCAAGAACCTGCGCGAAACGTTCACCCGAATAGCCGAGATACTTTCGAAGAAACCGAACCTCGGCACCGGCCAGCCGGTCCCCTTTGCGAATCAGAAGATGCGCGAGCAACCGAAACAGCGCCTCTTGATTCGGAATCACGACCTCTTCATCCCCGCATTCGGCGCAACGCCTCACTGGAATTACCAGCGTGACCGAAGGAAGAGCGCGAAACGGCACGTTGGTCATCTCTTCTATCCAGTGTTCCGAGCCGCATTCGATACAGTTCATCGCCTCACCTTTTTCTCCCGCCAAGCAGTCACGACTCGTATCTCGCTCTCGGATCGAAATGCGACGACTACCGTGATGGTGCCGGTCGTACATCGGTATCTCCATGAATGCAGGCCCCTATGCTCTCGCTTTTCGGAGAACTCGACCCAGCCGCCCCGAATCACGTTTCGCACATCAGCCTCGTCCAGATCATCTGCCGCCATCTCTTCGCGAGCGTGCGTGGAATAACTGACGGTCCCTCCACCAAGGACGATTTCCTTTGCTTTCTTTCGCGCGGCAACGTCGTCAAAGGGCTCGCGGTCCATCGAGCCCGGCTTACCTCCTAACTTGATA
The DNA here is from genome assembly GCA_028284955.1 of Myxococcota bacterium. Taxonomy (GTDB): domain Bacteria; phylum Myxococcota_A; class Polyangia; order Polyangiales; family Houyiibacteriaceae; genus JANQQS01. The sequence goes on from JANQQS010000097.1 coordinate 8,417, forward strand.
TAATGTCAATATTAGCCAAGGGTACTCTGGGATGCAATCCGAGCGCCGTCACCCCTGGTCCCTCTCTCAAGATCACGATCTCGACTACTGATGGCCAGCTTCAGGGTCATCTGCGACACCTGCATGCTGGTTCCTGCACACTCCGTTGATCTAGAGAGTTGCAATGCGTAGGGTCGACACGCAACCGTCAGCAGGGTCACATTCCGGGCTCGGCAGTCGGCTCGCTGCGTCTCGCGCTAGCGAGATCTAGGTGGATTTGTGCCCTACCAATTTCGCATCAACCAACTTCGTTTCAACGACGGTTCGTCAATAGAGCCGAGTCATCTGACCGTCCTCATCGGTCCCAACAACGTTGGCAAGAGTTGTATCCTTAAGGAGATTGCAGCTCGGATGACGGGTTCGCTAGCTCCGCCCATCCTGGTCAAGGACATGCAAGTGGAGCTGCCAAAGCAGCTCGGAGATCTCACGGATACACCGCACACGTTCTCCCTCGAGCCTGCTGAACAGAACTATGTCCGGCATGATTTCTCCCCCGACTTGTGTAGTAGCCAAAAAAAGCTGTTTAAGGGTCCATTCCCTGCGGGTTTTGACTACCTATTCAACACAACCCCTGAATCGAAAGAAAAAGACTTCTTTCGATGGTTTGGCGCTAGTTTGGTCGCTCACCTTACAACCGAGAGGAGACTCCAGCTGTCGAAACGTTGCGCTACAAACAACGAGTACGCGCAATCGCTGCTGGAGCTACTGGTGTTCGACGAAACGTCTCGAGAGTCCGTCGAGGACACGTTTCGAGAGGTGTTTAGGGAAGAAATTGTCCTGGACTACAGTGGATTGTCTCACGTGGCATTTCGCGTTCTGCCCGAAAAGCGAGAGCTTCCCAAGCATCCGGGCGATTTGAAAGAAGCATTAAACGGTGTGCCTTTTTTGGATGACCAAGGCGATGGCATGCGCTCCTACGTTGGAATTACGGCCGCCATAGAAGCCGTACGTCGCCCCTTAGTCCTCATCGATGAACCAGAGACGTTTCTTCATCCTCCTCAATCACGCGCGATCGGACGACTTGTCGCGAACGCACAACTACAGAATCGCCAAGTATTCATTGCAACGCACAGTGTCGACGTGCTTCGCGGAGTGCTCTCGGCCGAGAAATCGGTGAGCATCATCCGGGTCACTCGGAAAGGAACTACGAATCGCTTCGACGTCTTGGACAGCAAGTTTCTTTCTGAGGTTGCGGCCGATCCGCTAAAGAGTTCCGCCCGTGTTCTGAATGGACTGTTTCACCGAAGCGTCGCGGTGGTCGAGGGCGAGAGCGACGAACGACTTCTTGCCGCGATAGCTTCCCAAGTGGGAGGCGATCGGATCCATTTCGTAAGCGCAGGGGGCAAGCAGGCCACAAATGGCATCATTCAAATGTACAAGCAGCTTCACGTGCGATGCGCGTCGGTTCTTGACTTCGACGTGCTGCGGGATGAGAGCGAGTTATCTGCATGTCTGAAGAGCCACGACATAACCGACATCGATGCCGCAACGAAAGTTCATCAGGAACTTAAAGCGGTAGCGTCCGGCCCATCAGAAGTCGAACATCGTGCCAAACAGCTGAGGTCGAGGTTGTCGACGCTGCTTTCCAAAATGGATGCGCTGAATCCCTCAGAAGCACTGTCGGTGGTCCGCGCCGAGCGGTCGTGGATAAACAAAGTCACAGACCCCTGGAGTAATCTGAAACACCGCGGCTTGGGCGCTCTTGAAGGCGAGTTGCAAGATCGAGTGAAGCACCTCCTAGACGAGCTTCGCGCAACCGGAATATTCATCAACCCGAAAGGCGAGCTTGAATCGCTGCTCCCCGAGGAAGTCTCGCCTCTAGGTGACAAGCAGGAATGGGTACGACGCGCGATTCCACTCGTGTATCGATTAAAGGCCAACCCTAACTCATTGCCATGGTCGTGGATTAGGCAGCTGGTTGAATACCTCGAGCGTCCATGATCCTGCGGGGCCATCACTAATTCCGAAACCCTACGATCACTCAACGAGCTGATCCGAGGATCAGCGACCCTCCACCCCCAATACCTCAGGCTCCGCATCGCGAAGACGATTCTCCATCACCCCGATCGCTTCGGGGTTGTCGTCTATCAGCACGAATCGCCGGCCGTGGCGGGCTGCGGCGTCGCCGGTGGTGCCGCTTCCTGCGAAGAAGTCGAGCACAGTGTCGCCCGGATCTGAGTGGACTTTGATGATTCTTTCGAGAATGGCGACGGGTTTTTGGGTGGGGTAGCCGGTTCTTTCGCGGCCATTGGTGGGCACGATGGTTTGCCACCAGACGTCGGTGGGGACTTTGCCGCGGGCGGCTTTTTCAGGGGTGACGAGGGAGGGCGCCATGTAGGGCACGCGATCGATGGCGTCGTAGTTGAAGCAGTAGTTCTCTGGGTCTCTGGCGTACCAGAGAATGTTGTCGTGCTTCGCCGGCCATCGACGCTTCGAGCGGCCGCCGAAATCGTATGACCAAATGATTTCGTTGAGGAAGCTCGCGCGACCGAAGATCGTGTCCATCAAGACTTTGCAGTAGTGAACCTCGCGCGGGTCGACGTGCAGGAAGAACGATCCGTCGGGAGTGAGGAGGTCGCGCGCGATGGCGATTCGCTCTTCGAGAAACTCCAGGTAGTCATCGTGCCGATCGTCGTAGGACCTACGACCCACTTCGACGGTCGCGTATCGACGGCCTCCGAAGCCATGGCGATCGCCCTGTTCGTCGTCTCGCACGGTTCGGATGGACCGAAGTTCCCGCCGCTGCCCGGTGTTGAATGGAGGGTCGATGTAGATCAGCCGAAAGCCCGCGGCGACCTGGTCGCGCAACCACGCGAGGTTTTCTGCGAGTACTATCTGCGAGCGCATATGCTGCAGCCGTTCCATCCGTTCGCCTCGGCCAGCAGGGCTGCGCCCAGTCCAGGCTCTTGCTCTTCGTACCAGTCTATCGCTTCGGCTAGCTCAGCCTCTGCTTCCGGCTCCACAATCAGTTCGTGCATCAGGGAGTTCGTGCATCAGTCTCGATCGAGACGAGAAGCTAGTCTCTGCCGCACGAAGTGCCAGGGCTCTCCCTGAGACTGTCCAGCACGGACGCGCTCCGCCCGGCGTTCAATTTCGGACGTCCATTCGGCATCGTTATCCAGAGCTTGATGGTCAGTCCGCTCCAGGCTTGCCAGGAGCGCAGCGGCCACCTTGGCTCGCAAACTCGCGGGCAGGTCCAAAGCTTCTTCCAGGATCTTCTCGGCTGCCGACATCTGATTTCACGATAGCGCAATCGGAACCGACTGACCATGCGCCGCCCTAGGAGACTGGTGTCAACCCGACCGAAGTCGTGCTTACCGCGGCGCGGCGCCGAGGTCGATGAGGGTGCGTTCGACTTCGGAGCGATCGATGGCGTTGGCGGGGGCGAGCTCGAGGAATCGCTGGTAGTGCTCGATGGCGGAAGCCTTTTCGCTTCCTAGACGATGGGCGTCGCCTTGGAGGCGATGGGCGTCGACGAGCCAGCCGGGGGGTGTTTTTTCAGCGTCGCCGAGCACGGTACTGCGGGCCAGTGCTTTGGTGGCTTCGGCGCGCTTGCCCATTTCGAGACGCAGGCGACCGAGCCGGTACCACCACTGTCCTTGCCGCGGGTTGTGTTCTACCGCGCGTTCGTACGCGCGAATGGCTTCTGGTCGACGGCCAAGTTGATCGTAGGCTTCGCCCATCGCGGCATTGACTTCGTGCCGACCGGGGTTGAGCGAAAGCGCCTTTTCGAAATCGCGCAGGGCGTCTTTCACGGCGCCCGTACGCACGTAGATTCGACCGCGCACCCAATACGCATCAGCCAGCGTGTTGTCGAGTTCGAGCGCGAGTTTCACTTCTTCGATCGCGCGCCCGAGGTTGTTCGAATCGAGGTTCGCCCAGCCGGAATAGAGATGAAACTGGGCTCCTTGGGGGTCGAGTTGAACCGCGCGATCGAACAGCCGCATCGCGGTCGACAGATTGCCGCGAGCGAACGCGACCCGGCCCATAAAATGCTCTACCTCGGCGGAGTTCGGCCGCGATTTGCGTACTTCCTGAAGCGAACGTTCGGCATCGTCGATCTGTCCGCCGGCGACCTGCGCCGCCGCCAATCGAAGCAAGAGATTCGGATCATCGGGGCGTTGTTTGAGCGCGCGCTGGTAGCTTTCGACGGCTTTGGCGGGGTTGCCTTGTGCCTCGTAAATGCGGCCGCGTTCGAGCGCGAGACCAGGGTAGGACGAGTCTTGTTCGGCGAGTTTAGCAAACGCCTGTTCCGCATCGCTGAGCTTATCGAGTCGACGCAAGGTCACGCCCAAACTGAAGTACGCGGCGGTGTTTTTGGGGTCGAGCTCGGTCGCCGAACGCAGCTCGCGCAGCGCGACATCGAGCCGCCCGCGACGCAGCTCGGCCTCGCCCAGCATGCGATGCACGCGCGCATCGACCTCGACATGCTGCCGGGCCTGGGCCAGCACCGCTCGTGCATCGGCAGCGCGCCCCGCATCGAAATGAAGCTCGGCCAGCGCGTGGTAGCCTTCAAACGCCTTCGGATCGAGTTCGATACTGGCTCGATAGTGGTCAACGGCTCCGGTCGGATTCTTCAGTGCCTCGGAAACTTTTCCGAGCCACAACTTAGCCGCCGCGTGCTTCGGGTTGGCCTGCACTAGCCCACTCAGAAGATTTTGTGCTTCTTGGACTCGACCAAGTTTCAACATCGCTTGTGCCGCGCCGAGCTTTGCGGCGATTTCTACGTCGGCATCGCCGGTTTCGGCGCTTGGCGCTGCGCCCGCACCAGCCGAGTTCTTGTCTGAGCTGAGCGCTTGAACCGCGGCGTCAAAGCGCGTGAGCGCGTCTAGGTATTGATGGTCCACCAGCAGCACGTGGCCTACGCCGACGAGCGCATCGAGCGCGAACGGATCCGCCTCGATCGCGCTCTCGAACATCGCGCGAGCCAACCCTCTTCGACCATCGTCGTCATACATCTGCCCCAGCAGCGTGAAGGCCTGCGCCCGCTCCGACTTCGAACCCCGAAGCGTTTTGTCTCCCACCGGAGCCGCGCCAGCCGCCTCCCGTGCCAAGCGAATCGCTTCATCGCGATTTCCTTCCTGGCGCGCGACTCGAGCCTGCGTGACCCGCGCCCCAACGTGCAGCGAGCTCTCGCGCAGCGTTCGCTCGGCAATCGACGCCTGCCCGGAGAGACCCTCTTCGCGTCCCACCACCCGAGCCAACCCCCAGAGCGCCTGGGCACTGCTCTTCGAAGCTTTTCGAAAAGCCTCCTCCGCTTTCTTGAGTTCGCCCTGCGCGAGGTAGATTTCGCCCGCGACCAGTGGAAGGTAGGGATCACCAGCAGACTCGGAGCGTGCCTTCGCAAGATGGCCGATGGCCGTTCCAAACTCTGAGCGACGAGCCGAGTCAGCCGCGAGCGCCAGCGAGATTCCCGGCGCATCCAAACTGCGCTCGGTGAGCCGGGAAAGAATACCGCTGGCCCGCGCCGCGCTTGCCGGATGAGCTCCGTACCGCAGTTGGAACAACGCTTCGTGCATGAGGCTGCGCGCGAGCAATCGTCGGTTCAGACCGGCCGTTCGACGAGCCTGAGCCAGTGCAGAAAGCGCGGACCGCGCGTCCGAGTAGGTGTCGCTCTTGGCGAGGTTCTCGGCTTTGTCGATCACCGATCGAACGGTCGCTTCGTCACCCGCCGACGGGAGAAACCGCTCCAGAACGTACACGCCGAAGATGCCGTAGGGAGTAAACTTCAGCGCGCCACCAACGAGCACCAACACCCCCATCACCACGCCGACTGCCAAGAGCGCCTTTCCGCGCTTTTTCGGCGCCGCCACGGGGGACGGGCGCGATCGCCGCTGTTCCGCTTCAAGCTCGGGCGCAAACGGCGCCGTGGACGAGGATACGCCCGCCGAGGCGTCCATCGCCCCTCCCGGCCCAGGAAGAGCGCCATCCGAAAGGGCACCATCGTCTTCCGGAAAATCCGCAAACTCGAGTTCGTCTCCGATCCCCTCTTCACCCATACCGGGCGCGCCCAAGCCGGCATCCGCTGTACCCCCGAACGGGTCGCCTCCCAGGTCGACTTCGCCGTACCCCACCCCGCCGGAATCAAGCTCGGCAGTGGGCTCACGCATGCGCGGCTCCGGCAACGCGAGGTCGTCGTCGAGTGCGGGAAGACCGTCGCTGAGTGGATCGACTGCACCCGGAGGGTTCAAGCCTCCCAAAGGATCTGACTCACCCGCCGGATTCGTTCGCGCGCCGCCGAGCATCTCCGGCGCAGGCAAATCAAAGCCATCCCGGCCGACGGGAAGATCGGCGCCCGCGCTGGGCATCGGCAAATCTGTGCCCGTGCTCGGCATGGGAAGATCCAGCCCCTGGCTCGCCACCGGCAAATCTGTGCCCGCGCTCGGCATGGGAAGGTCCAGGCTTTGGCTCGCCATCGGCAAATCCGCGCCGCTGCTCGGCATGGGAAGATCCAGCCCCTGGCTTGGCATCGGCAAGTCTGCCCCGCTGCTCGGCATGGGAAGGTCTAGAGATTCGCCAAACGGGTCCGCGGCCACGGCGGGCGCAGGTTTGGGCATCGGTAAATCGAGGCCGCTATCAAAGCTTGCTCCACCCTTGCGGCCAGACCGGCGGCTTCCCGATGGACCACCTGGTGAAGCTTGCGCCGACGAGGCACCCGACAACGCATGACTGGGCATCGGCAAATCGAGTTCGCCAAAACCTGCTGAACCTGACGGGGCTGGCAAATCGACGAGCCCCCCCTTTCGCGAAGGGGCGGGAAGATCGGCAAGATCGCCGCGCGGACCCGCCGGGGCGGGAAGATCGGCAAGGCCAGCATCCGAAACGGCCGCATCGGACCGTCCGGCAGGAGACGACACCGGACCACCAAGCACCGCCGGAAGATCGACCTCGTCCAGCGGGTCGGGCGCGGGGACCTCCGGGGCGATGGGGGCTCGGGGTTTCGCGGCCGGGGGCTTTGGCGGCGCCGGCGGAGCGACTTTTGGACCCGCGTTCGGAGGAACGGGTGGCGCGATCCGTCGCGGAGCAGGAAGGTCGACGCCGCTCGACCCCCCTGATTTGGTGCTCGGCGCCGGTAAATCCGCTAGGTCCGTGCCAAACTTTGATCGAGCCTTTGAGGACCCGGTTTTTGGCGGAGGGACGAGTCCCTTCGGAGGCGGTGGCTTCCCCGGTTTGTTGGCTCCCGACTTGTTGACCCCTGGCCTGGTTACCCCTGACCTGGCTACGGAGCTAGGCGCGGGAAGATCGCTCAAGTCTCCGAAACCCGGACCGGAAGCCTTACCTGAGACAGCCTCGGTCGGGACCGGAGGCGCAATAGGCTTCTTTTTCTCCGACGAAGACTCTTGAACGCCATCCGGGCCCACTCGAAATGAGGCACTGCATTTCGGACACCGCATTTTGAGACCACCAGCGGGAAGCCTCCGCTCGTCGAAATCGTACGGCGCCGCGCACGCGGGGCACTCAACGTGAATCATCGACCGCAGAATATCATGTTCGCGGTCGATCTTGACGCCCGAACACTGGCGACAGTACTTTCAGCGGTAGTGAAACGAACGGTAACAGTGGAGATCGCGGGTGCGAGGTATCGGATGACATCCGACACCGACGACAAGCACATTGCGCGACTGGCGGAGATGATCAACGCGCGCGTGGCCGAGCTGGGCCAAAAAGCGGCACGGACAGCGTCTCCTTCGCAGCTTTTGGTCGCGGTGGCCTTAGGCCTCGCCGAGGACCTCGACGTCGCTCAGCAGAGTCGCCGCCACTTCTCAGAAAAAGTTCGGACCACCGTCCGAGCCGCGATCGCGCGCATCGACGAGCGACTCGAACACCAAGCAAAGGCCTCAGCGCCGGAAGAATCCAGCCTTCACGAGGACAGCCGTTCGTGAACCCCGGCGCCGCCGGTCCAACGTCCGAAGAGGCCATCCGTTCGTTCGCCAAACGCGAGCTACGGCGCCGTATGATCGCGATTCGCAAAGCCACGCCCAAAGATGCTCGCGCGCGTCGCTCGCAGGACATGTCGCGACGGGTTCAGGAGCTTCCGGAGTTTTCCCGCGCGACATGCATCGCAGGATTTTTCAGCGTGCGCAGTGAAATCGATCCGCATTCTATACTCGTCGCAGCATGGGAACGGGGCAACACCGTTTGCTTGCCGCGGGTCGATATCGAACGGAACGAAGTGGTTTTTCACGCCTGCGACCAAACCACCGAGCTTGTGCAGGGCGCATTTGGGATTTCCGAACCGCCTCCATCTCGCCCCGAAATCCCTCGCCAGGAGATCGATTTCGTGCTGGTGCCTGCGCTCGCGGTCGATCCGCGCGGCCATCGAGTCGGCTACGGCAAAGGTTTTTACGACCGCCTGCTCGAGACACTCACCGGCGCTTTTTCGTGCGCGGTCGCGTTTGAGTTTCAACTGATCTCGGAGGCACCCAACACCAGCCTCGACGTTGCCGTTCATTGCGTCGTCACGGACAAGCGATCCATTCGCGTCAGCTCATGACCCCGGGCGCCTGACATGCCGGGGCGCGTGTTCATCGTCGACGACGACGACGGTTTTCGGCGCACCCTGGCGCGAGTACTTCGTCGCGCGGGCTATGACGTGGGCTCCTGTGAAAGCGCCGAGCAAGCTCGAAAGCAGTTTCCTCAAGAACAAGCCGATGTCGTCGTGCTCGACTATCAGCTGCCCGACGCAAACGGACTCTCGCTGCTCGAAGAGCTGCACCCGAACGCAGCCGGCGCGGCGTTCTTGATGGTCAGCGCCTATCCCGAACTCGATGTCGCGGTGGAAGCGATGCGCCGAGGCGCGTTCGACTATGTCGCAAAAGACGCCGAGCTCAGCGAATGCACGATTCGGATCGAACGCGCGGCCGAAATGGCGATGCTGCGCAGGCGCATGGCCGAAGCCACGAGCGCATCCGAGATGGGCCCCGACGCGCCGTCGCTGGTCGGCCAAAGCGCGGTCATGCAGCGGCTACGCAAGCGGCTCGAGGCGCTCGCTGGTTCTGACGACACCACTGTTTTGATCATCGGAGAAACGGGAACCGGCAAAGGAGTGGTTGCCCGGTGGATTCACGCGAAATCGGGACGGGCATACGAACCGCTCGTCGCGGTCGACTGCACCACCATTCCTGAAACGCTGGTCGAAAGTGAATTGTTCGGTCACGAAAAAGGCGCATTCAGCGGCGCGGTGGGCAGCAAAATGGGACGCGTGGAAGCGGCTGGCCGCGGCACGCTCTTTCTCGACGAGATCGGAGAGCTCGACTTGCCGGTGCAGGTCAAGTTGCTTCGTCTGCTCGAAGAGCGGGAATATACGCGTGTCGGGAGTACGCGAACGAGGCCGCTCGCTGCGCGGGTCATCGCTGCCACCAACCGAGACCTCGAGCGCGCGCAGGCGGAAGGTCGCTTTCGGGCCGACTTGCGCTACCGCTTGGAAGTCTTTGTGGTCGAGACGCCCGCGCTTCGCGACCGAGGCGAAGATATTTTCATTCTCGCCGCGCATTTCATTGCGGAGCGGGCGCGGGCGCTGGGCCGCAAAGAACCCCGCCTCGCTCCCCAAGTGATCCACGCGATGGAGCGCTATCCCTTCCCAGGAAACGTCCGTGAACTCCGAAATATGGTGGAGCAAGCTCTATTGCTTTCCAAGGGCGACATCCTCACGCTTTCAGATTTCCCGGTGCTCAGTCGTTCGCGCCCGTCGCGACTGTCCGAGCAACCCGCGGAGCGCGATCGATCCCGAGAGCCGCGCGAGCTACGTCACGACTATCGCGCTCGCGATGCGCAGGTACGCGGCGCACCCGTCAACCCACATCCCGAAAGAGCGATCACGGACGTCGGCCAGCCACAGACCCTCGATGAAATTCGGGAACGCGCAGAGAACGCGGAACGGACACGGGTCGTCGATGCGCTCGAGTCGTGCGGAGGAAATGTGTCGGCCGCTGCGCGGTCGCTGAGTTTGTCGCGGTATCAGCTGCTGCGACGTCTTCGGAAATTTGGGCTGCGTTAGCCAGATCGTTCGAAGTAGTGCGATATTGTGCGGTATTGTTTTTAGCTGTGCGACTATGTTCTAAAATTTCTTTAGATCGCACAGTTTCGCACATCTCCAAAAAATTCGTGCTCTGCCGTGACTGCGGGCAACTGCCGGTTTTCATTGAGTCTGCGAAAAAATTCCGAAATACCCAAACTTTGGCACTGCTCTTGTATAAGTCTCTTGTCGCTGGAGGAGGGGACAATGGCAAAGGAGCAAAGCGTGACCACCGAGAGAAGCGTACCCGCAAGAACCCGTAAGGACCGTTTGGCTTGGTCGGAAGGGGACGCTCGCGACGCGCTGGCCCGCTACGAAGGAGCGGTCCGGACCATTGCTCGACGCCTTCGACCGGTGGCGGCGCTCGGCCAGGCGCTCGACGAAGACGACCTTCGAGCGGAAGGTCGTGTCGCCGTGCTCGAAGCCCTGAGCAGCTATCAAGGCTTCGGAATCGCCGAACAAACCTGGGTCCGAACCCGCATTCGCCAGCGCATGATCGACGCCATTCGGCGCATGGACCTCCGCAGCCGAGATGAGATGCGCCTCGCGGTTCGCCATTCAGCAGGAGAAACCGCGGGCACCGCCGAGGAAGAACGCGGCCGGGTGATCGCCGCGCGTCGCCTCGTCTCCCTCGACGCCGCGCCGGCCGAGCTCGAGCCCATGATCAACCGGCTGCCCGACCCGCAAACTCATCGCCCCGACGACGCAACGCAACAGCGAGGCCGCTGCAACCAGCTTCGCGATGCCATGACGCAGCTCCCTTCGCGGCAGCGAGAAGCGCTTCACATGGGTCTGTTTGATGGAATGGCGCTTCGCGAAATCGGCAGCCGAATGGGCATCAGCGAATCGCGGGTGTGCCAGCTCCAAAAGCGAGCCGTGCAGCATTTGCGCAAGGCGGTCACCGACCACCGCCCGTCAGACGATGCCGCCTAGTCTGATCGCGTAGCCCGCGCCCGAATATTTGCGTGGCGCCCCCGGGAACCTATGTTGGGAAACGGGGTGCTTTCCGAAAAACTCAACGCCACGCTGGACACGCTGCCTCGCTCACCGGGGGTCTATGTCTTCCGCGACGCCGCCGGAGCGGTGCTGTATGTCGGCAAGGCGCGCAGTTTGCGCAGTCGGGTGAGAAGTTATTTTCAGCCTGGGAGCTCGGACGTGCGGGCCTTCGTGGCGCGCTTGTCGGCCGAACTCGCCGACCTCGAAACCTTCGTCACCGACACCGAGAAAGAGGCTGCACTCCTCGAAAATCAGCTCATTAAGCAGCACCAACCTCGCTACAACGTCAAACTTCGCGACGACAAAGAGTTCCTGTCCCTACGTTTGAATCCCCAGGGAACGTGGCCCCGGCTTGAGGTCGTACGTCGGCCGAGGCCCGACGGCGCGCACTATTTCGGCCCCTACGATTCTGCCACCGCCACGAGGCAAACGCTGCGTCTGGTCAACCGACATTTCCAACTCCGAACCTGCACCGACACCGAGCTCAAGAGCCGAAACCGCCCGTGTCTGCAGTATCAAATCAAAAGGTGCCCCGCCCCCTGTGTGAAAGATGTATCGGCTGGGGACTATGGCGCGCACGTCCGCAATGTGGCGCTCTTTCTGAGCGGCCGACACGAAGAGCTCATCGAAAACCTCAAAGAACGCATGCTGCGGGCATCCTCGCAGCTCGAATACGAGCAAGCGGCTCGCCACCGCGATCAGCTGCGCGCGATCGAACGGGTTCAAGAAACGCAACGGGTGTCGACGGTGCGCGATACGGATCAAGATGTGGTGGGGTACTACCGCGAAGCGGATCGCGCTGAGGTCACCATGCTCCGCGTTCGCAGCGGAAAACTGGTCGGCGTCTATCGACAAGGTCTGAAAGAGATCTCGGTTCCCGACGACGAACTTATCGCGTCGTTTATCGTCGCCTACTACGAACGCGGCGCGGATATCCCCGACGAAGTGATCGTTCCCCTTCCGATCGAAGCCGACGAGGGAATTTCCCAGACGTTGAGCGAACAACGGGGCCGGCGCACCAAGCTCTTGGTGCCCAAACGAGGTTCCAAAAAGAAGCTTTCGGGTATGGCGATGGAAAACGCGAGCCATGCCTTCCGCGAAAAACGAAGAGCGCAGGAAGATATGGAGGCGCGGCTACGGGCGATTCAACATCGCCTTCGTTTGCCAAGGCTGCCTCTTCGCATCGAGTGCGTGGATATTAGCCATACCGGCGGCCAAGACGCGGTGGCCGCGATCGTCGCGCTCACCGATGGAATCGAAGACCGAAGCCGATATCGAACGTTCCGCATCAAATCCGCACGCGGGGGAGACGACTACGGCGCCATGTACGAAACGCTCTCACGCCGATTTCGACGCGGCCGGGATGGTGAGGCGGGCTGGGAGCTACCCGATGTACTGGTGGTGGATGGAGGCAAAGGACAGCTGGGAGTGGCCCGCGCGGCCCTGTTGGACCTCGAAGTCCGAGATTTGCCGGTCGTCGCGCTGGCCAAGGAAAAAGAAAACGTAGCTGGCGATACGCTGGTCGACCGCGTGTACCTCCCTGAACAAAAGAACGCTATCCCTCTGCGCTCGGACCCCGCGTTGACGCTGCTGGCGCGCGCGCGCGACGAGGCCCACCGCTGTTCGAACGCGTTCCGGAAGAAGATTGCCAATCGACGTACGGTTCGCAGTGAGCTCGACAACGTACCCGGAGTCGGGCCCAAAACACGCGCCAAGCTGCTCAAAGCGCTTGGCTCGCTCCGCGCGGTGAAGGCTGCCAGCGAGGCCAAGCTCATCGACGCCGGGGCCACGACCCGTCAAGCCAAAGCGATCGTTCACGCGTTCGGCGCGATGGGCAAAAGCTCGGCCGCCAAAGAAGCCGAGGAGCACGCAATAGAAAACGCTTTTCATCGCGCCTAGCGATGCCTGCTCGGCTGACTGCCTGAAATTTCAACAAACGCGTCGGACTTCCGCACAATTGGGCACCGTGCACGGAAGTCTATCGAAAACGCGGCTCCCCGCGACCCTTCGGGCGTTCTTTGGGGCAGCCCCTCGGAGAGCTCAGGCAGCGCGATTTTGCCGCCTCGGGCTCGTCGGCGGCGCCGCGTGGGCCATCGCTCCGATGACCGCGCACGCGGCCGGGGGAGCAGCCTCGGAGAACGATACCGGATTGGTGGTCGTGCTGGTGATCGGTGTGGCGTTGATGTACCTGGCGGCGCATTTTGTGGTCGACCGATTGCAGCGGACCCTGCTCATCGTCGCCGGGCTAGAATATATACTGCTCGGCGGATTGCTCGGCCCCGCGGTGCCCCAAATCCGCGTCCTCGAAGACCTCACCGGGTTGATGCCAGTGATTGCGTTGGCCGCAGGGTGGGTCGGACTTCTGCGCGGCACCGAGCTCGACGTCCGCGCGCTGAAGCAGCGCAAGGCATACAAAAATCGGGTGGTGTTCCTCCACCACATGGTCCCCGGCTTGTTGGTGGCGGCAGCGTCCTGGTACGCGCTGCGTTTCGGCCTGCTCGGTCGCCTTTCGTGGCGCGAATGCGCGATTACCTCGGCGGTGCTCGGCTGCTGCGCGGCGGCGGATTCGGTCACCCCCGTCGATATGCTCGCGCGCCGCTATCAAATCGATGGCGAAGTCGCCCCGACGCTTCGACACGCCGCGCGCCTCGGCGATGTTCTCGTGATTTTCGTGTTTGGGGTGGTGTTTTGCCTTCTTCATCTCGGCCTCGGCGCAGGGCTTGATTCGGCAAGCCCCATGGCACGGCCCACGGAGTGGGAGTGGGTATTGATTTCGCTCGCCTTAGGCGCCGGCCTGGGTTTTCTGTTTCCGCCGTTTTTGGGCGGCGACCCCTCCCCGAACGCCCGTTTTCTGGCTTTGGTAGGCATTATCGTATTCGCGTCGGGCGCATCGTATTTTCTCGCGCTGCCCCCACTTGCCGTCAACCTCACGCTCGGCGCCGTGCTGGTCAATGTCGCGCGCACCGGAGGCGCAATTCGGCACGCTCTGTCATCTACCGAGCGACCGATGACGTTGGTGTTGCTCGTGCTCGCGGGTGCGCTGTGGCGACCATCCAATGTACCCATCACCGTAGCGGGCATCGCCGCGTTTGTTGGCCTCCGATTTTTGGGAAAGCTGTTTGCAAGCCGCCTCGCGGCGTTTGGCACCGAGCTTCGCCCCGACCTCTACCGCGGTCTCCTCGCACACGGCGAAGTCACGGTCGCGATGGCCGTCTCCTATCGCCTGGTCTACCAAGGCCCGTCGGTCGACATCGCCTATTCGGTGGTTTTGGTCTCGGTCGTTCTGCACGACCTACTAAGTCCGCGGTTGCTTCGCTCGCTGCTGGTCGACGCCGGAGAGCTCACCCGAGAGCTCGCGCCATCGCCCACTTCGTCGTCGTGGCCGGCGGGGGGAGCGCGATAGCGATGTACATCGTGGTCATTGGTTTGGGCGAAGTAGGCCGGCATTTGCTGGAGGTGTTTGATCAAGAAGGCCACGATGTCGTTGCCGTCGACCGAAACGCCGACGCAGTCGACTACGCCGCCGAACATCACGATGTCGCGTCGCTCGTCGGATACGGCGCCAGCCAAGAAGTCCTCGATCGCGCAAACGTACACAAAAGCGATTTGGTGGTCGCGGTCTCGGACCACGATGAAGTGAACTTGATCGCCGCGCTTGCCGCAAAACAACTCGGTGCGCGACGGGTCATTGCGCGCGCTCAAGGAAACGAATGGGCGCAGTGGACCGACGGCATTCGGTATGGGCTGCTCGGCGTCGATGTGGTGATCAATCCACGGGTGTTGGTCGCCCAAGAACTTGCCAAAATTGCACGCTCCCACGGCGCCAGCAATGTCATCGATCTTGCCCAAGACCGCGTGGAACTCGTTCGAATCGTCATGAGCGCATCTCGGCTCGCCAATAAGCCGCTCTCCAAAATCGAGCTTCCTCACCAGACCTTGGTCGCAGCCGTGGTGCGCGGCGGAGAGCTTTTCGTTCCTGGAGGCGCGGATGTTCTCTTGCCGGAAGATCGCGTGTATTTGATCGGGCAACCCGAGCATATTCTGGCCGCCGAAGACGTGTTTACCAGTCAGCGGGAAGCGCGGCGGGTCTGCGTGGTGGGTGGCGGGGTGGTGGGCACCGCGCTGGCCCGCGAACTTCTTCGCCAAGAAGCCCAAGTGCTGTTGATCGAGCGCGACGCCGAACTCGCACAAACCGTAGCCGCCGAACTCGCCGACGTGCAGGTCGCCCACGGCGACGGTACCGATCAACGTTTGCTCGCCGAGCTTGAAGTAGGGTCGTACGACTTGTTTTGCGCCACGACCTCCGCCGACGAAGTGAACCTCATGGCGGTGCTGATCGGGAAGGGCGCGGGCGTGGCGCGCACCGCCGCGGTGGTGAAACGCGCCGACTACGTCAGCATCTACCGACAGCTGGGAATCGACATTGTGCTGTCGCCGCGCACCGTCGCGTCGGATCATATCCTGCGGTTTTCACGTTCCGAAACCCTCCACAGTCTTACCGTCATCGAAGACGGGCAGGCGGAGGTTTTGGAGCTCACCGCGGGCATGGGCTGCCGGGCCGCGCAAACGCCGCTTCGCCGGCTCGACCTTCCTCGCGGCGCGCTCGTGGGCGCGATTATTCACCGCGACCAGGTCACCATCCCCGGTGGAGACGATGTGGTGCACGCTGGCGACCGCGTCGTAGTCATGACCACCAATGACGCCCGACCGGGCGTCGAGCGTATTTTCAGACCCCGAGGACGTCGCACGTGACCGACCGAAGTTTTCGCGCGATTGGAAGGCCAGTCGGCACGGTGGTCATCGGGTTGGGGGTTGCGATCGGGCTCTGCGCTGCCGCATCCGCGCTCTGGGATACCGTCGCGCCGCGCCATGCCGGGCCCACCGGGGGAATCGCTGCGCTCCTCGTTGCTGCCGCGGTCGCGACGATCGCCGGCATCGCGGTCTATGCGTGGGGTCGAAACGCCGACGCGACGATGACCCGACGAGAAGCAGTGCTCGCGGTCACGGTCATTTGGCTCGCCGCGGGCACCTGCGGCGGCCTTCCGTTCATGTTTGGCGCAGGGCTTTCTCCGACCGACGCGCTCTTTGAAAGCATCAGTGGTCTTACCACGACAGGGGCGACGGTGATCACCGATATCGAAGGTCGCCTTCCCCGATCGCTCCTGCTGTGGCGCTCACTCATTCAATGGCTCGGCGGCATGGGCATCGTGGTCCTTTTTGTGGCGGTGTTTCCGAGTCTCGGCGCGGGAGGAAAACACCTCTTTCGCGGAGAGGTGCCAGGGACCACCCCTGAAGGCTTGAAACCGCGCATTGCGGAGACGTCGTTCGCGCTCTGGAAGCTCTACGCTCTGCTCACTGCGCTCGAGACCGCAATCTTATTCGGCTTGGGGATGAGCGCGTTTGAGGCTGTCTGTCATGCGTTCACGACCATGTCGACCGGAGGCTTTTCTACGCGCGACGCTTCCATTGCCGCGTTCGAAAACCCATCGATCGAGTACGCAGTGAGCTTGTTCATGCTGCTCGGCAGCGTGAACTATGGTCTGTATTACGCCGCGATCCAAGGTCGTTCGCTTCGCGTGATTGTACGTTCCATCGAGTTTCGGGCATTCGTGAGCATTGTGGTTCTGGCAGTCGCTTCGTTGACGCTCCTGAATCTGGGGCTGCATGGCTCCTTGCTGCAATCGTTCCGCTTTGCATTTTTTATGGTGAGCACCACCATCTCATCGACCGGCTATGGAACCGACGACTACAGCGCGTATCCAGCGACCGGTTTCGCTATTGTCATCGCCCTGATGTTCCTCGGCGGATGCTCCGGGTCAACGGCGGGGGGCATCAAAGTCGAACGCGTGGTGCTCATGGCGAAGCAAACCATCGCCCAAATCAAGAAAAACTATACGCCCAGTGTGGTGCAGGTCGTCCGTATTGGACGAGCCGCGGTAAGCTCCGATGTGCTCGCTGACGTGATGGCGTTCTTG
This sequence comes from Myxococcota bacterium, assembly GCA_028284955.1. Classification (GTDB taxonomy): domain Bacteria; phylum Myxococcota_A; class Polyangia; order Polyangiales; family Houyiibacteriaceae; genus JANQQS01. The sequence continues at coordinate 25,442 of JANQQS010000097.1, forward strand.
GCGATCTATCTAAGCTGTCTTGCCGCGGGCGTCTTGGTGGTGTGCTCGGTCGAGGGGACGAGCGTGCCCACCGCCTTTGGCGCCATGCTCACCTGTCTCAGCAATATGGGCCCCGCCCCGTTCCACGTGGACGCAGACAACTTTGCGAACTACTCGGCGGTCAGCAAAACGTTTTTTGCACTCGCCATGCTGCTCGGACGCCTTGAGTTTTTCACCATGTTCGCCCTCATTATTCCGGGGTTCTGGAAACGCTGATGAGCGGATCGTCCAGTACTGAACACACGCTGACCCGAGCGACGATTCTCGCCCTCCTGGTCGGAATGCTCATCGCGCTGCATCGTTTCGCAGTTCCCACCGCGGCCGGATTCGACCCCACCGCGATGCTCGCGCTGGGGTTCGTGATTCTCGCGAGCTACACGTTTGGCGCATTTGTCGACGTCGTCCGGCTGCCTCACATCACTGGGTATTTGCTCGCCGGGTTGCTTTTCGGCTCGTCGGTCGCCGAATTGATTCCCGAAGGCCTCGCGCCGGCACCCTTTGATAAAGGAGTCCTCAATCGCGAGGTCGTCGGGCAGCTAAGCCTTCTCAATCAACTCGCCGTCGCATTGATCGCCATCAACGCCGGCGGGGAGCTGAAGATCGAAGGCTTGCGCCGTGGCCTGCGCGCGATCGTAGGGGTGCTTTCCGGCCAGCTCGCGGCTATCGCGGTGTTGATCACTGCGCTCGTGTTCTGTGTCTCGGGGGCATTTCCTCAGATCGCGCTCCCAGGTCTCGAGCAGATACCGCCCGCGGCCGCGATTGCGCTGGGTTTGATGGTCGCGAGCATTTCTTTTGCTACGTCGCCCGCGGCGACCATCGCGGTGATTCATCAGACCGGGGCATCGGGGCCGATGGCGCGAACCGTGCTTTCCGCAGTCGTGCTCAAGGATGTGCTGGTGGTGATGGCGTTCGCCGTTTCCTCCGTCTTCGCACAAAACCTTCTCGGCCTTTCGGGCAGCGACCAGGGCCTCGTCGAGTTTCTATCGATTCATATCGGCGGCTCGCTGCTCGCAGGCGTTGCGATCGGCCTACTGATGGCAACGTACCTGCGTTTGGTGGGTCGCGAGCTGCTGCTCTTTTTGGTCGGGGTTGTCTACACCACCGGTTACGTCGCAAGCCGCATGCACCTGGACCCAGTGCTGATTTTCATGGCGGCGGGATTCACCGTCTCGAATTTTTCAAAGTCCGGCCATGCGCTGATCGACTCGGTAGAAAAACTCGGCATGCCCGTCTACGTCGTGTTCTTTACATTGGCGGGTGCGACCCTTCATTTGCACGACCTCGCCGAAGTCGCGCCCTACGCAGTCGCGCTTGTCCTGCTGCGCATGTTCTCGCTATGGGTTGGCGTTCGCGTCGGAGCACGGGCCGGGGGCGCCGATCCCGCCACGACCCAATTTGGATGGATGGGGTTTGTCTCCCAAGCCGGCGTAGCCATTTCGCTTTCTGATATCGTCGGCCGCAATCTCGGGGCGCCTGGAGCCTCATTGCAAACGCTGCTCATCGGCGGCGTGGCGCTCAACGAGGTGATCGGCCCTGTTCTGCTAAAGACCGGGCTCAGCCTAGCCAAGGAAGTCGCCAGCGGTCATGCAACAAGCGACGAAACGAAGCCCGGCCCCGAACCAACGTCCGAGGACGATACTCCGGACCACAACGCGCCCATCAGTTTGCCGCCGGAACCATGGCCAGAACACCGAGAACGCGCAGACTCGCAAGATATTTGGGGAGCTGCCACGCGAACCACCACCCCGCGAATCAATGCTTGCCTTCGTGAGCTCGAGGGAGATCTAAAAGCCATCGTGCGGGATGTGTCCGCCGGACCGCTCGCCACCTTCGAAGAGCAAACCCAGGACTATTTTCGCGACCTCCGCCGCGAGTTTCTCCGGCACCATCGTCGGCTCACGGTGGACGCGCGAGCTGGAAAACCACGCGACGAACTGGCGACGTCTCTGCGGACGGAACAGGCTGGCTTGGCCGAGCGATGGCGCGGAATCGTGCTCGGTCGCGCCGCACGACTCACGCAGAACGGTTGGTCCCCTGACAAGATCGTGCACTGGCTCGACGAAGTCGCCGAGGCGCTCCCTGAGTCTATCGATGCGAGTTACGAACCAGAATCGTTCGTGATCAAGACGAACGACTCGGCGTGGAAGCAGCTCGCTCGCACATGGCTTCGACTGCGTCGTGCGCTTCAAACGACCTTCTCGCGAACACCCCTAACGCGACGCGTTCCGCTGCGCACATTGGGAAGATTTCATCTATCCGGAGTCGCCCCCGCCAAACTCGAAGCGCTCGCCGCGTTGCTCGTACAGGCCGATCGACATGTGACCGCCCGCACGCGGGGTATTCTCGATGACCTTGTGCGCGCATACGACGTGCTCGCGGCAGACCTTTCCCAACGCGAGCCGGATGATGCGCGCGAGGACTACGATGAGGCGGACGCCACGGTCGACGTTTCGGCGCGCCTTCGTGAGATTCGCAAGCAGTTCGAGACTGAGTTGAATCTTGGGCTCGCAGAAATTGACCGCATCGCGCAAGACGGCAGCTTACGCGTAGCGCGCGTGCTCGCGGAAGCGCTCGGCGAACTGAGTCAGGATACGCGCATCGCCGGGACGGTCGATTTGCGGGCGTCTTCTCGACGCGGAAGCCGGATTTTCAAGCGCCGCGTGCGCGCGATCCATACGCTCACAGAGCGACTCGATACGCTGCGGAAGTCGAGCGCTGCGGGGTACTCCATGCTGGCCATGGAGCTCGAGCTTGTCGGTTTGGAGGCGCGAATCAAAGATGCGCTCGAAGAACATGTCTCGCGATTCGAAAGCGAGGTGGATCGCCGTGGACGTATCCAAGCAATACGAACGATCGACGCGATCCGCGAGTCCATGGTCCACGTAGAAACTGCGATCGGAAATTCTGAAGAGGATGAATCTCGCACCGGAGAAGCGCTCGGTCGTTCGCTGCGAGAAATCACCGATTCTACCGAACGCACCATCGGGGAAGCAGCTCGGGTCGCCCGCGGCCTTCGAGACGAACTTTCGAGCGAAGAAAAGCTCGCTCCGCTCCTTCAAGCGCTGAGCCGGTCCGCCGGCTCTCTAACCACTCGCTACGAGGTCGTGGCAGGTCGCGTTCCACGCGGGGAATATCGCCTTCCGGAAAGCGTCGGCACGGTCGAGGTCAATTTCCGCGAATGGGTATCGACCTACGCGGAGACGGATATCGCTCCCAAACTCTTTTCCGCGACGCGGACCATGGCCACAAAACTTGGGCCTTTTGTGGGGGCGCTTCAAGAGCTTGAACGCTTGGTTGCGTTTAATGTCGAGCTGGCCACCGCTGAACTCGAAGCAGTGCACGACGAAGGGGTTCCTGAAGCAACCACCGCGCTTCTTCGAGAAATGATTCTTGGCCAGTTGGAGCGCAGCGGGAGCATGGTTGAGGGCTATGTCGAGCGAGCCGCGGCCTGGCCCCGCGAGATCGGCAAGGACCTTCGCGACGCGGTGCTCGGCGCGTTGGATACGCTTCGGGGCCAGCTCGTCGACGGTCAAATCGATCTTGCAAGGCTTGATTCGATCCGGCGCAAGCGAGTGGGCCAAAAGCTGATCCAGCGCGCCGAAAAACTGCCTGGAATCTTCGACCAAGCTGGATTGCATGGTCGCCGAGCCCTCGAAACACTGGCTGGCGAAGCTCGAATCGAGCGCTGGCGAAGAGCGCTCGGGATTCCACTTCCCGCACGCGAAGCGCTCGCGCCCGAGCTCTTTGCCCCGCCCGAACCCGCTTCAGACATTCCGTTGGTCTACCGGAGGCTCTTCGCCGCAGACACCATCGAGGCGGGCGACGTCCTCACCGGCCGCGAATCTTCTATCGAGCGCGCGCGTCGTGCGCTGAGCGTGAATGCCTCGGGCGGCTGCCTGCGTGCGGTCGCCTTGATCGGGATCGACGGAGTGGGCAAAGCCGCGGTCTCGAGCGCAGTAGTCCGCAGCGCGGGTTTTCGCAACGTACGACGCATCCATCTGCGAAAACCGCTGAGTCTCGACGAAGTGCGCGTCATGTTCACCGACACTCAACCGGGTCAGCTGATCGTGTTTGAAGGCATTCATTGGTTGCTGTCGGCTCGACCGCGCGGATTCGACCCGCTTCGCGAGTTCGTGGATCGAGTCATTCAAGACCAGGGACGAACCCGTTGGTTGATCCACGCCGACCTTTTGTTCTGGCGCTACGCGAGCACGATTGCTCCGCTAGAAGATGCGTTCCCGGAACAGGTTCATTTGCGTCCGTTGAGCGTGGACGAGCTTCAAGCCGCGGTGATGGCTCGGCATCGCCTCAGCGGCTACAGCCACACCTTCACACGAGCACACGGTCCGTCGCGCATCGAAGGAATCGCCACGCGCAGCGCAGCGCGGTTTCGTCAGCCCTACGACCAATATTTTCGAGATCTGCACGTCGCAACGGGCGGCTTGGTGCGCGACGCGCTCCGACTCTGGCTCGCTTCGATTCTTGATATCGAAGGCGAAGATTTGGTTCACGTGGGTACGGTGCCCGCTTCGGGCTACGCCGCCGTAAGCCGACTTCCCGAACATGTATTGCTCTGCCTGCACCAAATCGCTCGGCAGGGTTGGATGAACGCGGACGTACACGGGCGGCTATTTCGAATCGACGAAGCTTCTGCCGCCGCCCAACTCAGCCGCTTTCAGCATATGGGTCTGCTGACCGAACGCCAGGGCCACTTTCGTATTGCCCGGCACCTCCGAGGTTCTGTGGGGCGAGTCATTCAGGAACGAGGGTGGCTGTGATCCGGCGCGCTTCGCTGATGACTCTGATCGCGGTGGGCATTGCGTTCCCGTCTACGATGTTTCTTGTCGCTTCGCGCGCGCAAGAAGCAGGAGTCGGGGCGAGGGCAATCGCTGAGCCTGTACCCGAATCCGAACCGAGACCACCCGCCCCGAGACACGACGCCGGTGTAGATCATTCCGACGCGGGCGCTGAAACCGGCGGTGCGATGTCGAGGACGGATGCAGGCGTCGGTGTCGAACCCACCTCGCCTCTTGACCAGACAGAGCCCCCGAATCGCAGTGCCGATCCTTCGCGTCTCGAGACTGGCGGCGACCCCGTGGCTCCACCCGTCCAACCAGGAAGCGCGCAGCCCCCGCAACAACCGAGTGGTTCTCCACATCCCCCCGAACTCTCCCCCGCGCCGGAAGGCGCAGGACCGCCTGCCCCGAGGCGCGATGCGCATATCCCTTCGTATTCTCATAGCCAGCGATCCGGTACAGCGGAGCCCTCCACTGGGTCCTCCACTGGGTCCTCAAATGGGTCCTCAAATGGGTCCTCCACCGGATCCTCAGCTGGGCTCGCTGCGGAGCCCTCCACGTCACATTCCCCCGCCGACCGCCCATCGGCAGGCCATCGCGGTGCGCTTCCGACTCTGAACCCACTCTTCAACAACGACGACTCTGGCGATTCGGGTAGCGGACCAGAAATCGCCATGCTGGTCGCACTGCTGCTATTCGCCGCCGCAATGGCCGTCGCGACGCGACGTGTTTCGCATCGATTGACGCGCCGCGGGCTCCTTCCTCGCATCGTCCGGACGCTCGACGCATCGCTTCGGGTCGGCGTGTTTCTGTTGGTGCTGGGCATCGGCCGCCGCATTGCGGGGGATTCGCCTGCCTACGGCTGGTTTCTGGTCGCTGCATGTGTGGCCGCCGGATGGTCCGCGCGAAACGCGCTTCAAGATCTCGCCGCGCGCGTGGTGTTGGCGTTCGAGCCGGGCATTCAACCAGGAACCTGGGTCGCTTGCGATGAGTTTAGCGGCACCATCGAGCGCATTGGCCTGCGTGCAACGTGGCTCGAAGACCGCCACGGACATCACGTGATGGTACCGAACCAGAAACTGGTGAACACCGCCATGGTCGCCGACGAAACCACGGACGGTCTGATCGAAGTCGTCGTTGCGCTCGATCATGTCGGGCTCGATCATGTCGGGCTCGACAGCGCTCCGCTCGACAGCGCTCCGCTCGACAGCGCTCCGCTCGACAGCGCCGCGCTCGACAAGACACCTGTCGCGAACGAATCGGCTTCGAGATCAAACGCACGCGCGCTGCTCGGCGATGCGGTCCTCTCATCACCCTGGATTTTCCCAGGCTCCCAACCGTTGGTTCTGCGCGACCCCACCAAGCCGAACACCTGGAAAGTACGCTGCCGTTTGCTCGAACCGCGTTTCGCGCTCCAGTTTGAGGGAGATCTGGTTGAACGCGTCGAGGAGCTCGCGCATGCGCTACCTTGCGTTTCCGGTTAAGACTACACTTCAACCTGGTGGCGCGGCGCTTAGAGAAAACCTTGCATTTTTCCTCAATCCTTCGAATTCGTTGGGTTTTGATGGCGGCTTGCGTTCTTCCTGCCGTAACCGCAGCCGGCCAAGCACCCGCTTCGGGACCTATTTTGAACGATGAGGAACGCCTCGTCGCTGCAGAAGCCGCCTACGAGCGCGGCTCGCGGGCGTTTCGAGCGGAGAACTATGCGGAAGCGGCTCGCTGGTATGAGCGGGCGGACGAACTGGTTCCCGCCGCCAACGCGTTGATCCAATCTATTCGGTCGTACCAGCTTGACGGGAAACCGCTGCAGGCCGCGACCCTCGCGTACTACCTGCTCGCCCGTCACGGTCAAAACATGATGAAGCATACCGCGTTCATCCACCAGGTCGCGCCCAAGGCGTTCGTGGCCACGGTTTCGTGCGCCGCGTGTCGCGTAGAATTTCTCAGTCGCGAGGTTCGGTACCGGACCTTTTATCTCGAACCCGAGATGCAGCATCGATTCCGAGTTCACTTCGAGACCGGCGAACAGTCCCTGAATGTGTCCGGCCAAGCAGGAGAACGCCAGACGTACTTTGTGGAGCCGCCAAAAAACCAGACCCAGGCTGGTTCGCTGGTTCCTCCCGGTATGCGCGCCGCGCATTCATCAGCCGGCCAACCAACCAACTCGGGTCAAGCTGATTCGATCAAAGCCTCGAGGGACCGCAACAACGTCCGACGACTTCCGCCGGCCGTGTTCTACACCACGCTTGCGGCAGCCGCCGCGGTCGGCGGCGTCACGATTTGGTCGTGGCTCGATACACGTTCCAAGCGAAATGCCTTCGATAGCGCCCCCACGCTTGACGGGCTCGAAGCAGGCAACCAAGCGGAACGCCGGACGACAATTCTCATTGCCGCAACGGGTGGAGCGGTGGGGCTCGCCGCGATCTTTGCTGCATTCACCGATTGGAAGGGCCTCCACCGCAGTTCAAAAGACGACGAAACGAAGCGCAAAGGTTCGGACAAAAAACACAAACGCAAGCGACCCCGCGCGTCGGCAGGTCGAATCGCAGGCGGCGGGCTCTTGACCGTGGCGGGCGTGTTCTGATGAGCCCTACCAGTTCACCGTCTGCCTCGCCGTCTAAGCCGGGAGCGCTCGCGGGCCTACTGGTCGGTCGCTACCAGCTCCTTCATCGCATCGCTTCCGGCGGTATGGCGACGGTGTATGTCGCGCGCGCGGTCAGCGTCGGAGGGTTCGAACGTCTGCTCGCGGTGAAAGCGCTGCACGCCGATCTTTCGGATCAGGAAGAGTTTGTCGCGATGTTTTTGGATGAAGCGCGACTGGCCGCGCAGATCCACCACCCCAACGTCGTCGCGACGCTCGATGTCCTCGAAGCGCACGGTCGATACTTCCTCGCCATGGACTACGTTGAAGGGCTGGAGCTAGGAGCATTGCTCCGACGCGCGGCCGAGGAAAACGAACGTATTCCGCACGAGGTGGTGGCCAGGATCATGCTCGACGTATTGCAGGGCCTGTCCGCCGCACATTCGTTGACCGACCGGGGCGGACGCCCGCTTCACGTCGTGCATCGAGATGTTTCACCCCAAAATATTCTCGTCGGTGTCGATGGAATCACCCGGCTCACCGATTTCGGAGTTGCGAAAGCCGAACATCGGTTGTCGTCCACCCGCGATGGAGGATTCAAGGGCAAGATCGCCTACGCCGCACCCGAACAGCTCACCCGGTCGCTCACCGACCAACGGTCCGACTTATTCTCGTTCGGGGTGGTGCTGTGGGAATCGCTCACCGGCTCTCGCTTGTTTCGCGGCGACGACAAATACGGTGTCGTGCGCCAGATACTCGAAGATCCGATACCCCTCGTGTCAGAGAAAAGCGCCGGGCTCGAACCGTTCGACGAAGCGGTCTCAGCCGCGCTCGAACGCGAACGGGAAAAGCGGGCGGAGAACTCAGAGCGACTCCTCTTCATGCTGGAAGAAGCCACACGGAACGCTGGTGGTGCGGCCAGCCCGGCACTCGTGTCGCGATGGGTAAGACGCCTCGGCGCCCGAAAACTCGGGCTCGAAGCCGAAGGGATCCGCAACGCGGAAGCGGCGATGGGGACCGACCCGCCCAGTCTAAGCCCCGAGCAAGCAGCCGAAGTATCGACCGAGGCGCACTCGCTGCTGACTGGTGAGCCACGACCGCGCAGCGAAGTCTCGCGCACCACAACGGTGGACGACCCCGTGGATCTGGTAGACGCACCGAGGAACCTCCCCCGGTGGCGCTGGTGGATTCTTGGACCTCTGCTCGCAGCGCTCGCCATTGTCATGACCCTCGTCGCCTTCGAGCTCTTTCATCAATATGAACGCCCATCGACGCGAAGACCGCAACCGCCAAACCGAGCGTACGTTCCAAGCGCCCCGCGAGCATCCGAAGCGCGCACCGAGCCACGAACTCCGACCGCCTCGATCGCCACCGCGGCGCGTGAACCCAAACCCGCCGCTCAGCACGACGCATCGGGTCAATCTGCGGCGTCATCTTCCAGTCCCAAGCGTCCGCGCCGCGCTCGAAGACCCGCGCGGCCGCAAACCAAACGACCAACCCGTGCCATTGAGCGCCCTCAGACAGAACGGGTTCGTCCGCCGTCGCCGAGCCCACCCGCGCCATGGGTCAATCCTGGAGGCGGCTCGCAAGGTGGCGAAACGATCCTTGTCAACCCATACCAGCGCAACAAAAAAACAAAATAATATCAAATGCCTGGCGTGCGCACACCCGCCTCGTGGAAGTTTCCGAAACGCGGTGAGACAGGCGTTCGGAGGAACCATCACCCCCGCCTCGCCGACTCGCCGGAAGGTACTATAATGTAGTGAACCCGTAGTACGAAAGCGTTGTCGATCGTGTCAGCACACTCGCGTTCCGTCTTTCGAGACTCCTGGCGGCTCGGCCGCTTGATCGCGTGGTCCTCCACGTGCGCCACGCTTCTATGCGCGCCATCCGGATGCTCGCTATTTCCGAGCGAGCTGAGATGTCAACGAAACGAACAATGCGCGATGGGAACCAATACCGGAGGTCAATGCCGCGAACCCGGTTTCTGTGCGTTCCCCGATCCAGATTGCGTCATGTCCGGTATGCGTTGGCATTCGTCGGCGGGAAGAGGCTTCGCCGAGCTCTGCCTCGGACAAGAAGGAGCCGTTCCTGGCGGCGGCGCGAACGCATGCGGCGGCACGCGCGTGCTCACCGGGGTGCCAGGAGAATCGTGCGGGCCGTGCGGCTCTGGAACCTGGGAGTGCGCGGGCCCTGAGGAGCTGCGATGCTCCGATGCGCTCGCTGCGGAACAAGACGTGACGCACGAAGGCACCGTGGCGGCGTCGACGACGTTCGTGGACGCCACCCAAAGCTACCCTGCGAGCCTCGCCGTCGACGATAAGAACGACACGTCGTGGTTTTCCTCAGGTCCAGAAAACGGCGGTTCGCCGTCCACGTTTATGTGGATGGCACAGCGGTCGGATTGCGTCACCAACATCCGCGTGACGCCCAACGACGGGCACGCTGTAGAACGATTTCGCACCGGGTTCGGCTTCAACTCGATCACTGCGCGGGTGCTTTCAGAAACCGGACAAGTGGTGTACTCCGAGATTCGGGCCGTTCCCGGTCCTGATGAACTCGTGCGGTATGAGCCCAATGTCGTCGGCAGCAAAATCGAGTTGCTGCTCGATGGGCACGAGGCCGATGACTGCGGAGGGTTCGCGGAGCTTGAAGTCTCGGTCGTGCGTCCACTTGGCACCAACTAGTTCATCGCACCGCGCGGCCCGCGCTGGTCCGCTCGACGGTTCATGCTAGCGTGGGGGCGCCGCTCGTGGGAGGACGATAGTATGGCGCTCAACCCAGACTCGGTGGGCAAGACCACCTCGGAGATCGTGCATACCTACGGATTTCGAGATGTCATCCGGTATGCGCTGGGCGTAGGCGCGCGTCGCGATGCCGATCTCAAGTTTCTCTACGAAGGGCTTGGCCCTTTGGTGCTCCCGACCTACGCGGTCGTTCCGAGCTTCGAAGCACTAGAGCCGCTTCTCGATGTGGTCGGAGGCGACATGCTGGGAGTCGTCCACGGAGCGCAAAGCATCACCTTGCATCAGCCGTTTGAGCCCTCAGGTAAACTGCGAACCATCGGAAAAGTGGCCGGGATCTACGACCTGCGCCGCATGGCGCAAGGCGTGCTTTCCACCGAAACTCGCGACGAGCAGGGGGCGTTGATTTGCGAAGCCGAGATGCAAATCATTTTTCGACTCGACGGAGGTTTTGGCGGCGAACGCCCTCCGCCCACCGAACGAGTACGCGCTCCTTCACGATCGCCGGACTTTGAAGTGTCTGAACCGACTTCTCCCGAACAAGCGCTCCTCTATCGCTTGAGCGGCGATTTAAATCCTCTTCACGCCGACCCTGAGATCGCAACGAAAGCCGGGTTCGACGCCCCGATCTTGCACGGTCTTTGTACCTTCGGGTTTGTGGGGCGCGCGGTGCTTGAACAATGCTGCGCAGGCGACCCATCTCGACTGAAGTCGCTAAACGGCCAGTTCCGAAAACCGGTGTGGCCAGGCGACACCATCATCACCCGCGGATGGAACGAAGGCGACCGCATTGTGATTCAGGCAACGACCAAGGAACGACCCGATGAGTTTCCATTCAGCAACGCATATGCCGTCGTGACTTAAGGTCAACAATGGGGGAAATTCTGCCGGCCGCCAGTCAAAAGCGGATTTGCCGCCGAAACCGAGCTAGACTGTAACGAAAGGTATGACGGCGGCAGATGACAACGGCGATCTCATTCACGATTGGAATGAGATCGATCGGCGCAGGCCGATCGTGCAGCGCCGCGCGTTTGAACTACACGACGAGACACTTCGCGACGGAATTCAGAACCCATCGGTGATCGATCCTCCGGTGGAGGATAAACTCGAGATCCTCCATCTGCTAAGCGAACTCGGAGTGCATAGCACGGACGTTGGTTTGCCTGGCGCGGGCCCTCGCGCGCAGGGCGACGTGCTCCGCCTCTGTCAGGAAATCGGTCGTGAGCGACTCTCCATTCGGCCAACCTGCGCGGGAAGAACAGCGGTCTGCGACATCGCACCGATGGTAGAAACCAGCCAGCGTGCAGGCATTCCGATCGAAGTCATGACGTTTATCGGATCCTCGCCGATCCGGCAGCTCGCCGAAGACTGGTCCCACGAGCTAATCGTGAAGCGTTCGACCGCGGCAATCGACTTTGCCGTCCGCGAAGGTCTTCCCGTCACGTTCGTCACGGAAGACACCACCCGCTCCCATCCGGATTTGCTCCGGAAACTTTTTCGGGTCGCGATCGAACACGGAGCCGAACGGCTGTGCTTGTGCGACACCGTAGGGCACGCCACGCCAGATGGCGTGCGAAATCTCATTCAGTTTACCCGTCGGGTCGTGGAAGAGACGGGCGCTGACGTGAAAATCGATTGGCATGGACACAACGATCGAGGCCTCGCCCTCGTCAACTCCCTTTTCGCGCTCGAATACGGAGCCGACCGCATACACGGCTGCGTTCTTGGTCTGGGGGAGCGCGTCGGAAACGCACCGCTTGATCTCATTCTCATCAACCTCAAACTGCTGGGCCAGCTCCCCGAACACGACCTGAGTGCGCTGGCTTCGCTCACGAAAAAGGTTTCCGAGGCAACCGGGTTTCCCATCCCCGCCAACTACCCCGTGGTGGGCGAGGACGCGTTCCGCACCGCCACCGGCGTGCACGCCTCCGCAATCATGAAAGCGAGCAAGAAAGGCGACCGGTACCTCGCCGACCGAGTGTACTCTGGCGTCGCCGCAGGCATGTTCGGCCGACGACAAGAAATCTGCGTCGGTCCGCTTTCCGGAGCCAGCAACGTCGCGTTCTGGCTCGGCGTGCGTGGCCTAGAGGGCACACGGGGGCTCATCGATTTTATTCTCGACGCCGCCAAGCGCAGCAACCGAAACCTTAGCGACGCCGAGTTGCACGAACTCGCTCGAACGTACGACGCCACCAAGACCGCCTAGCAGGGACCACCGAACAAGGTCCGATGCCGCCACTCTACATATCTGTGGCAGGAAGCCAGCGGAGTACCACAAACGCAAGGACAAGCCCGACGATCAGAGCCGTGACGATCCAAAGCGTCCATCCCGACGGCAAGCGAGCAAACCGGTCGCGGTAGTAGCGGCCCCCGCTTCGTTGATGCAACTTGTTCTGTACCGAGTGAAGCACATCGGGCGTTGTCGATGGGGAAAGCTTGTGGGCGCCGTGAACGATGCGACGAAACGTTTCGTATTCATCTCGAAGCTGGGCATCGTGCGCAAGCGCGTGCTCAAACGCCTCCTGTTGCGCCGGGTCCAGCATCATTTCAGCCGCTGCGCTGAAGTGCTCTCTTGCTTCATCGGAGGTCATTCGCGCTCGTTCTCTGAAGCGATGGCTGCAATCAACGCAAGCCGTGCACGATGCAGACGACTTTTCACGGTTCCAGCGGCCAAGCGGGTAATGGACTGAATGTCATCGTAAGACAGACCTTCCACGTCTCGCAATACCAGGAGTTCACGTTGGTCGCCGGGGAGTCGAGCCATCGCCACACGAAGGCGTGACTCAAGCTCATGACCCTCGGCGAGTTCATCCGGCCGAGGCAAGCGCGAGTTCGTTCCCGATGCACTGGTTTCCCGATCTGAAAAGTCGTCAAACTCCTGCGTCGCGCCGCGCGCGCGGCGATTCAGGTACTTGATGCGGTTTCGGCAGTGATTGATGGCGATTCGATAGAGCCAGGTGCTCAGCTTGGAGTCCCCGCGAAAACGGTCGATCGATTTGAATACCGTAACAAACACTTCCTGCGTGATCTCTTCAGCCTCGGCGGAGTCTCCCAACATCCTGAGGGACAGCCGAAACACTTGCGCTTGGTGCTCACGAACCAGTCGGTTGAACGCCGCCTCGTCTCGCGCCTGGAGTTTTCGAAGCAGGGTCGGCTCGTCCACGGGGGACTACTGCACGTGGTAACGAAACCCGAATAGGAGTTCGGTTTCGTTTGGCCCGCTGCCGACATCTTGCCTCAGCGCAATATCCAACCCTAGGCGTTGGTCGACGTAGCCGATCGAAGCTGTGACCTGATTCAGCTCGCGCCCATTGTCGCGTCGATACCCCGCACGAATCGGAAACTGTCCTGCCACCAAATACTCGCCGCCAAGCCCGAATATGACCTCCGCCTGATCGAAGGTGGAAAGGTCGACCAACGCATCACCGCCAACGGTAAACGCTTCGGCAAACGAGTAGCTTGCTCCGCCGCCCACCATGCGGGGGGCCAGCGCGGAATCTCGATCGACCAAGTTGTACGCCAGCGCCGCGATATGCAGCCCGGGAAGTGGCGTAAGCCGGGCTGATGCGTCCACCGTGAACCCGTCGACCTCGTCGGACAAATTGCGTCCCATCTCGTCTTGAGCGGCGTTGAGCCGAACATAGCGCCCGCTTACCCCAAGCGAGATCACGTCGGCCAACGGAAATCCGAGCGCAATGCGTCCATCCCAACCACTGTGATCACGACTTCCTTCACCAAACACTCCGCGAAAACCGACTCCGGCAGCAAGCCAACTCGTCACCGAATCGGTGATCGCGCCGCCGACCGACCACGCTCCCTCGCCCGGAACGGTCAGAGCCGTCGCTTCAATATGATAGAGCCGTGCAAGAGGGAGGTTTGCGGCATTGTAGGCTAGAGCACTCGTCCCAATCACCGAAGCCCGCGTGCCCATGCCCATGCCGAGCCCGCGAGCTGTCTCGTAGGTATCCTCTCGCGCGAGCGGTACCGGCTCCGTGTCGACCGGTTCTCCCTGTGCTTCGGCGATGGAATCAAGACTTCCGCTCATCATCGCGACCAACGCGAACGGAAAAACGAGATTGCAGATTCGGCGGCGGCGACTGACTATCCACATGTCCGTACCGAGGCAGAACGTAGCAGTGAGTCGTCAGCGCTCCAAATTCCCTTCGAAACCAGGTGCGTGGCGCGCTTGTCGGACCGTGAATAACAAGTGAGTTACTTGTGAGTAAGTTGAGAGTAACAATTGTTTGTGGTTTTCTTCGTCCGCCGAAACGATTGGGTCGTGATTAATGGAAGTGATTTCAGAGGTTTGAGCTGTGTCGAAGATCGGAACGACGACGCCAAAAAAAAAAATGCATTCGGCGCGGCTTTGAATCGTTCGCGATCCTCACCAGTTACCAACTTCCTCTCATGAGGGCGTAGACGGGACGAATACATGCTGCTAGCTTCGCTTTCCTTCGCTCGTGGGGACAAACGAAATCGAGTGTGCTCCCGAAGCGGACGGAACCTTGCGGACGAGCGTTGCGATCAACGCGGAGTTGCAGCCAGAGATCTGTTTCAAATTGATTGCGCCATCTCGGCGGTCGGGCCGAGGTGGATACATTGGGGACAGGGTAGCGTAACGTGGCGCTTTCAGAGAGTTTTGACACGAATCAACAGCTGTGGACAAGCGCCCTGGAACAGCTGCGCAATCGGCTCTCGCTCGAGAACTTCGAAACGTGGCTTGCTCCTGTGGAATGCACTGCCATCGAACGCGAGAGCATCACGCTGCGCATTCCGAATCGATTCTTTCAGGACTGGATCAGCGCGCACTATCTCGAGTTGATTCTTGAGGCGCTCGGTAACGAGCTTCCTTCCGGAGTCTCCAAACCAACACAGGTTCGTTGGGAGATCGACGAGGAACTCAAGGAGCGAACACAGGCTACGCGGATGGCGAGCAGCCCCGCGCCCGCACCCTCCAAACCGCCGCCGACGCCCGAGCCCACGACCTACAATCTGAAACCCAAATACAGTTTCAACCGATTCATTGTGGGCCCATCCAATCAACTCGCGTACGCAGCGAGCGTCGCGGCCGCTTCTGCGCCTGGGCATCGGTACAATCCGCTTTTTCTTTACGGCGGGGTCGGTCTAGGAAAAACGCATCTCATGAACGCCATGGGACAAGAAGTTCTCCTCGCGAACCCCGCGGCGCGGGTTCTTTATCTCTCGGCCGAACGATTTACCAACGAGTTTATCTGGGCGCTGCAAAACCACCGCATCAACGAGTTTCGTGAACGCTACCGGCGCAACTGCGATGTCTTGCTCATGGACGATATTCAGTTCCTGGCCGGTCGCGAGCAAACTCAGGAAGAGTTCTTCCACACATTCAACGCGCTCTATCATCAAGATAAGCAAATCGCGGTGACCTCTGATGTCTATCCACAACAGATTCCAGAGATGCAGGAGCGGCTGGTCAGCCGATTCCACTCGGGAATGGTCGCCGACATCCAATCTCCCGAACTCGATACGCGCATCGCGATTCTGAAAAAGAAGGCCGAAGCCGAAGAAATCGATCTACCAAGCGACGTTGCCACGTTCATCGCCCAGACCGTCAAGGTCAACGTTCGCGAACTCGAAGGAACCCTGCTGCGCATCGCGGTCAAAGCCGAGCTGTTGTCTCGGCCGATCGATTTGGAACTCGCCCAGAGTACGCTGCAGCCCCTAAATCGTACTCCCGAGCGGGCGATGAGCGTGGACGAAGTACAACAAGCAGTGTGTGGCTATTTCGGTCTAAAGGTTAGCGACCTCAGGTCCAAACGCCGTAGCCGCAACGTCAGCTTCCCCCGCATGGTCGCAATGTATCTATGTCGGGAACGGCTCGGAGCGAGCTACCCGTGTCTCGGGGAGTCGTTTGGCAAAGATCACACCACGGTCATCAACGCAGTGCGGAAAATCGGATCCCAACTCGAAGAGCGAGACGAACGAGTTGTTGAGGTGGTGGATGCCATCGAACGAAAGCTCGGGCTTTAGATCCGCTGCGTTTCCAGGGTCTGGCACCCAGACCCTCTCGTCGGGGTACGACCCCGCCGATTCACCCAAGCTCCCCCGCCAAGATGCACGGGACCTGGCGAGCGGATCGAGGCGTTGTCGTCGTCCGCGGTCCTGCCCTGCAGCTGAATATCAACGAGACCGGGGCCACCTGCCGACGGTCCCCGTGGTGCGGCAGGGCCCCTGGCAGATTGCCACAACGAAAGCGGGACAGGTGTCTCCTGGCGGGGGAGCTTGGGTGAATCGTCCGGGATTGTATCCCGGACGAGAGGGTCTGGGTGCCAGACCCTCAGAAAACAGACCCTCAAACGCTTGTAGCGCTGAGCTCGGTGAAATATACCCGGGTGGTCGGGACTCGGCTCGACCGGTCGTGCGAGAATAAGGGTGTGAACAAGTATGGGATTGAGGAGTGGATTTTTCGGGTGAATGATTGGGGAATGTTTCATCCCCAATTTGGTCTCGTTTCATTCCAGAAGAAACAAAACAAAATACTTCTTTTAATTTGATTTGTTATGGGCGTTATTCCCAATTTCACATCGCTTAAGACGACGAAGAATTATTAAATTACTAAAGATCTATCCACCTCAGATATGCACATGCACACACAAGGATCGCCATGGAGCTGAGCATCCACAAAAGTGATTTCGTTCGTGGCCTGACGAGAGCGCATGGAGTTGCTGATCGAAAAAGCTCCATGCCTATCCTGTCGAATATTTTGATTTCCACGGAAGGAAAAGATCGCGTACGTCTGTCCGCAACCGACCTCTATATAGGCATTAGTTGCCTAATCCCGGCCGAGATCAAAACTGGCGGGAGCGTCGCGGTTTCGGCGCGAACGCTCTATGAAATCGCGCGAAACCTTCCGGAACGAGAAGTATCGCTGACGGTAGGCGAAAACCGGGCGACCGAAATTCGTTGCGGCAAAGTTCGATACAAACTGCCGGGGATGCCGGGCGATGAATTCCCGCCCCTGCCCAACGCTGGAGATGTCGAGTTTTCTGAGTTGCCGTCGGAGACGATTGCCGAACTGATTGGGCTCACGCATTACTCCATGTCGAAAGACGATACACGACCCCATCTCGCGGGCTCCTTGTTCGAACACGACGGACAAATCGTGCGGATGGTCACCACCGACGGTCATCGACTTTCCAAAGCAGAAATGAGCTTGGGGGACGGCGAAGCGGACCGTACATTTCAGATGCTTGTTCCGCACAAAGGCATCGAAGAACTGCGGAGGGTGCTGGAAGACTCCAAGGGAGGACGTTCCAAGGAGGACTCCAGCCCATCGAGCCTCGGCATTGCCACCGCGGCGGGGAGCGCGTTTTTTCGACGCGACGGCCTGCAGCTCAGCATCAAGCTGGCGGAAGACCAGTTTCCTCCCTACAGCAAAGTGATTCCCCAGCAGCAGACCCGAAAAGTGATCGCCGCGCGGCCGCTCATGGTGGAATCGCTTCGGCGCATTAGTCTCGTGGCGAACGACAAGAGCGGAGGCGTTCAGCTCCACATCGAGCCAGGCCTTTTGCGCATCACCAGCCAGAACCCCGACGTCGGCGAAGGGAGCGAAGAACTGGATGTCGACTACGCTGGAGATCCAGTGAAAATCGGGTTCAACGCTCGCTATCTGCTCGAGGTTCTCACCTCGATGCCCAATGACGAGATAGCTCTCGAACTAAGCGGGGAGCTGGACCCGGGCGTGGTCAAACCTGTCGGCGACGGCGTAGACTTCGTGGGCGTGATCATGCCCATGCGCATCTAGAGTCGCGTCTGGGATGTCTTGAGCACGAACGAGCCTCGCGAACCAGGGATCACACCGAGGGTTGTGGAACAGGCAGCGAAGACACCGCCGATTCGGGTGAACCGCCTGGCGGTTCACGAGTTTCGAAACCTCGAGCGCTTCGACCTCGAGCCTGGGCCTCAGTTCAACGTGATTTTTGGAGACAACGGTTCCGGAAAATCCAATCTGCTCGAGTGCATTTACTATCTTGGCGCGCTCCGGAGTTTTCGTGGCGCACGGTCTCAAGACATGGTCCGGCTTGGTTCGGAAAGTGCCCAGCTTCACGGTCTCATCGGAGGGCGGGTAATCGCCGGACAAACTCCGGCTCGGCGGTATTCGGTACAGCTACGGACCAGCGCGGCCAGGGTGCTCAAGCTCGACGCCAAGCGGCCTCGGTCGACCGGCCAATGGCTGAGTTCCATTCATATGGTGCTCTTTCATCCGGGTGATTTGTCGCTCTCGGCCGGAGCGCCGGACGGGCGTCGATCGTTTCTCGATCGCGTGCTGGAACAAGTGGACGCTTCGTACGCCGGCTGGCTGGCCCGCTACGGCAAAGCGCTGCGAAGCCGCAATCGCTTGCTCAAACTCGACCGAGCAGACCGCGCTTCGATTCAGGCCTACAACCCATTGCTCGCCGAAGCTGGCGCGCACGTCGCGAAGGCGAGGGCGAAACTCATCGAAGAGCTTGCGCCGCTTGTTGAGCGGGCTTTCTTTGAGGTGATTGGCGATTCGATGCCGCTCTCCATCGACTATCGGCCGCGGGTTCCGCCGGAGCAAGACGCGATTCTGCGCGCGCTCGAGAAGAGCTTTGAACGCGATCGCGCGCGAGGATTTACGGCCGAGGGGCCGCACGGCGACGACATGGCGATCAGCGTGTCTCGAGAGGGTTCTGAAGTCCATGCGCGACACCATGCGTCTCAAGGCCAACATCGCGCCATTGTGCTGGCGCTCAAGGTAGCGGAAGTCGACGTGCTCACCCGCAGATCGGGCTGTGTACCGATTCTTCTTCTCGACGACGTCTCGAGCGAACTTGACCGCAGCCGCAATCGCCGGCTGTTCGAGATGCTGGCGAGACTCGGAGGGCAAGTATTTCTTACCACCACCCATCCCGAGTTCATCTTGCTCGATGAGCATCGATCCGACTTTTCAGTGGAGCGTGGACGGATCAATCAGGTCACTTGATCGGTCCGGCCGTCAGCCCAGTCTTTTGAGCTGCTCTACGGTGCCTGAAAAATCAGCGTGGGCTTCAAGATCCTGACGCAAAAACGCTTCGATGTCGTCGATGCGCGATAGCGCCGCGTCGAGCTTTGTGTCGGTCCCCGCGCGATAGGCTCCGAGCAGCACAAGATCTCGTTTTTCTTCGTAGGTCGCAATATGCTCGCGCAGTGCGTGGGCCGCCGATAGGTGCGGTTTCTCGACGATGGAGGGCATGACGCGGGACACGCTTTGCAGCGGATCGATCGCAGGAAAGCGACCGCGGGCGGAGATTTCTCGGCTGAGCACGACATGACCGTCGAGCATGCCCCGGACCTCATCGGCGACCGGCTCATCCATGTCATCACCTTCGACCAGCACAGTGTAGAACGCGGTAATAGACCCCGCGGAGGATCGGCCGCTGCGCTCCAGCAATCGCGGCAAGCGGGCAAATACGCTCGGGGGATAGCCGCGACGCGTCGGCGGCTCGAGCGCGGCTAGTCCCACCTCGCGGCCCGCGCGGGCAAAGCGAGTGAGGCTATCCATGAGCAGCACCACCCGCTTTCCTTGGTCTCGAAACCATTCTGCGATCGCGGTGGCGGTGTACGCGCTGCGCAGTCGAACCGACGCTGGCGTATCGCTTGTCGCGCACACCACGACGCCGCGCGATCGCCCTTGTTCGCCGAGGGCGTCTTCTAAGAACTCGGCGAGTTCTCGACCACGTTCGCCGATGAGACAGACCACAAAGACATCCGCGTCGGCTTGGCGCGCAATTTGGCCGAGCAAGCTCGTTTTGCCCACACCGCTGCCTGCGAAAATGCCGACGCGCTGCCCCTCCCCCACGGTGAGCAATGCATCGATGGCGCGAACGCCTACTGAAAGGGGCGCCGAAACCCGAGGTCGATTCATAGGGCTCGGGGGGTCGCGCATGACCGACCAAGGCTCACCACGAAGCGGGCCAAGGTCATCAATGGGGGCGCCGAGACCATCGACCACGCGACCCAGTAGGGACGGCCCGCAGAGAATCTCGAACGCGTGATCTGCGGGCACGACCGGGTCGTCAGGCCCGACCCCAGCGAGCGAGCCCAGCGGTACGAGCGTCGCTTCGTGACCCACAAATCCGATCACTTGTGCGAGGAGAGGCTCTCGTGCGTCCCCTTGGCTGCGTCGCTTTATTTCGACCATCTGCCCGATATTGAGCCCCGGAAGCACCGCGCGAATGCTCATGCCCACCAGCGCGGTCACTCGGCCCTGCACTTGGACCAAGTCGGCTCCGGCGATCCGCCTTCTCCACGTTTCGGCGCGCTCGGCGATTTGGGGGTTGGTCTTCACGGTCGATACTCGGGCAAGCGGCTACTCAAACAAGCTTTTCAGCTTACCCAAAAACGTAGCTTGATGAGGATGGGTTTCGGTACCCATTTCGCTGGCTAGCTCCTCGATGAGTTTACGTTGGTTCTTGGTCACCTTGGAGGGAACTTCCACCATCACGGTCACGAGCTGGTCGCCTTTTCCGTAACCGGCGTAGGCGGGAATACCCTTCCCGCGCAATCGAAACACCCGCCCAGACTGGCTTCCGGGAGGCAGTTTCATGCTTACTTTGCCTTCCAGCGTCGGCACTTCGAGCGTCGACCCGAGCACTGCCTCGGGGAAGCTCACCGGGATCGTGCACCGAATATCGGAGCCGTCGCGTTCGAAGAGAGGATGGTCTTCGACGGTGAGCTGAACATGCAAATCTCCGGCCCCAGCACCGGTCACAGCGCCTGCCCCCCGAACGCTCCGCACCGCGCCATGCTCAACCCCAGGAGGAACGGTAATGTTCAGTGGCGTATCCTCCGTCACCGAGCCTGTGCCCGAACATTTCCCGCATGGCTGCTGAATCAGCACACCAGTGCCGTGGCAGGTGAGGCAATCGCGCTCGCCAAAAAAGAAACCGCGCTGCACGCGCACCGAACCTCGCCCTCGGCAGCTTGGGCAAGGCGAAGTCGGCGTGCCAGGCTCGGCGCCTCGGCCAGCACATCGCACACACACCGTGGGCCGCGCTACTGAGATCGTTTTTTCCGCGCCCAGCGCCGCTTCGGTGAAACTGATGGATAGGTCGTAGGTAAGGTCGGCGCCTTTGCGCCCGCGTCTCCCGCGTCCGCCTCCGAAAATCTCTCCGAAGATTCCTTCGAAAATCTCCCCGACGCTTCCTAAGTCGCTCGGATCAAACCCTCCCGGCCCGTTGTTCTCAAACGCGCTATGGCCCAAGCGGTCGTAGCGCCGGCGTTTTTCTGGATCGCCGAGCACCATATAGGCCTCGCTGGCCTCCTTGAACAGGTCCTCGGCCTGAGGGTTGTCTGGATTCCGGTCGGGATGATGCTGCATCGCAAGCGCGCGATACGCTTTCTTGATCGCCGCGAGATCGGCGTCGCGGTGGACACCCAGCACATCGTAGTAGTCGCGCTTCGCGCTCACGGCCGCGCATTGTAGAGCGACCGGATTGCGGCGGCCAGCCTCGGCCCCGAATGCGTTTTGATGCCGAGGCTCGAGCCAGGCGATACGGTGTCTGCCGATGGGTCAAATCATGCTGGAACCAGTGACCGAAGCGGAAGCTGGGCTGCGCGTCGACCAATTTCTCGCGAGACGATTCGCGCACATGAGCGGCGCAAAAGCGAAACAGGAGGCACAAAAAGAGCATGTATGGGTCAATGGTGTGATTGCGAAGAAAGGCGTGCGCCTTTCGATCGGCGACCAGGTTTCGCTGGCCCGTCTTCCTGAAGCCACCGAATTCGATGTGCGCCCCGATCCGAAACAAGAACTCGTAGTTGCCTATGAAGACGACTGGATGGTGGTGGTCGATAAAGCCGCCGGCGTGCCCTGTCATCCGCTGCGCGACGGGGAAACGGGCACCGTCGCGAATGGCCTCGTCGCGCGCTACCCCGAAATGAACTGCGTCGGCTACGGACCGCGGGAACCCGGCTTGGTGCACCGCATCGACGTGCAGACTTCAGGACTCGTGCTCGCGGCGCGCGACGCAGAAACGTTTTCGTTTCTCACAAACGAACTCAAACGCGGCGCTATCGACAAACGCTACCTCGCCATTTGCGTCGGCATGGTCAAGGCTCCGCAGCGCATCGAACTTCCCATCGATGCCCGAGGCGGCAAACGAGTTCGCGTGATCTCGACCGAAGCCGCATCACCCCACGCCAAGGAAGCCATCACCGAAGTGCTTACCGCCTGCCCCGTGCCTCGAGGACACGGGATCGAAGAAGGAAGCGTAATCGAAGCGCGCGCCCACTTCGCGCGCCGCCATCAAATCCGCGTCCACCTTGCCGCTATCGGTCACCCGCTCTTGGGCGACGCCCAATACGGCGGCCCCCCTTGGCCGGGCCAAAGCCGTCACGCGCTGCACGCGTCGCGTCTTTCGTTTGAGCACCCTCGACTGCGGGTCGCTGTAGAAGTTGTATCCCCGCGGCCCAGCGAGTTCGGTCGCGCCGGCATCTGACGAAGGGCGAACCGCAGTCCTATCTGCCCGCTGCGGGGGGCATGGGGGCACGCAGGGGAATTTGGCTCGTCTTCCGTTTGAAGCCGAGCGTGACGACTGGTGTTTCCGATTGGATGAACAGTATCGATGCGATTCGTATCGATGAGAGATGGTTTTGGGGCGACATGGGTATGTGAATGTCAAACCCAAGTTCCGGAGGATTGGCTTTCGCGTGCACTGCCTGCATTTGGAAATCGGCCAGGCTGATGGCGCTGCTGGCGGGAAGCAACTCAGCAGGTTGAGATGGATCTCCATCCATCTCATTTCTCACAATTTGTGAAAACTGTAGTCGATTGTCGCAGAGGTAGAGCCTCGAGTCAGTCCCGATAACGCCGGGAAGCATTTCAAATAGCGACATCTGGTCGTTCTGTCCCGACAGCCAGTTCCAATTGGGCGCGGTCACGAAGATGTCTGCGTGATTCAGCAACGAGTAGCGTTCGAGCGGGAATTGCCATTTGAACGTGATGCGGTGTCCGGGTCGGAGCTGGTTGAGGCGGGTCTCAATTTTCTGCTGATTTCGTCGTGCAACATCGACGGCTCGTGCTTGCACTTGTGCGGTGTTGTACTCGCTCGTTTCCGGGCTGTCTTTGTCGATGACGAACGTTTCCTTGTAGTGCATCGCAATCGACAAAATATGAAGCGTAGCTTGCGCATCGAGGGGCATCGTTCCGGCGATGATCGCGAGTGGTCGTGCCTCTCCGCAGTATGGTGTCAGCGTGCGATAATCCTCGTCACGTGGGAACGGCTGCACAGTTCTCGCGGAGGAACTTGCCTGCTTTCTGTTGCCGTCGTTGTCGACTTCCGAGCCAGCCGGAAAACAGCCGACGGCAGCGCTCGGCAGAAGCAGGAACGCGGCGAGAGGAAACCATGGCGCACTGGTTTTCGGCACGTTGACTCGAGGCTTCTCGTGAACCCAGCGATTGAGGGTTGCACTTTGAGACGCATTTGCCGATAGCAAAGGGCTAACTATTTGAATTTCAATGGAATTTCCGCGAGGACGGTGTCTTCGAGACGGATGTTGACCTGGGTTTCTCCGGGGCTGGCTGACTGCAGGCGAAATCGGTTGCTGCGGATTTCTTCTTCGCGGCCATCTTGGTTGTAGCGGAGCAGCGTGATGTCGCCGTCAGTGAGGGTGATGGAGAGGCGCGTGGGTTCGATGTAGACGTCTTGCGCGTCGCCGCTTTGCATTCGCAGGTCGCAGAAGTAGGCGTCTGGTCGGGCTGCGAGCTCGACCTGGTCGCGTGGCCCGGCGTTGTCGCAGTTGAGGCGAGTGCTGTCGATCGCGCCTACGCTGCGAACGGTCAGGCGATCGTAGATGGTTTGGTCAGGCTGTTGCAGCTCGATGTTGGTGGCTCCGGGCGATACGAATTTCATCACGAACACGTGGTCGCGGGGGTTATCGCGGCAGAGCTCGTTTTCCATTGTGGTTTCGGTGGACGATTCGGTTTCGGTAGATGATTCGGTTTCGGCACCGGCCGATGATTCGGGGCAGCGCATCTGGCGGACCAGCTCTGCGCTGGATTCGGCAAGCTGAACGGTGAACTCGGGGAGTTCGGTCATTGGCTCGTCAGGCGACACCGCGAGCGCAACTTCTGAATCTACGAGCACGTGCTCGGGAGCGTCGCAGCCAAGCAAGCAATAGTCGCTGCGCTCGGCGAGATGGAACCGTGCGTTGCCGATTTCGCCTCTGGTTCCGGAGCTGCAATCGCCGCCCTGCGACGCGCATGCCGCCATACACAAGAAAATCCCTGGATAAGATAAGATACGCATGAATCACCTCTGTCTTAGAAGTGCGCAACGCGAACGAAGAATGGGACAGTTTAGTTCACGGAGGAGCGCAACGGAGGAGGGTGGTGAAGCGGCCGCGAGGCGTCGATTCGAGGCTCATTTTTCAGAACGGAACGCGCAGACCGATCGTGCTGATTACGCCGTTGCCGAAGCGGTTGGTGTTCCAGATATGGTCAAAGCTAAAGTCGAGCGTCGCGCCGCGAAACCACGCCATGGCTGGCGCGCGCACGAAGTCAAAGTGAACGAGGAGCTGAGCGCCTCCGAGGTGGCTGTGAAATCTGCTCATCTTGGGGTCCGCGGTGACGAATACGTCTTCGGCGACGTAGTCTTCGGGCGCCTGGTAGAAAAACGCGCGCGTCTGTCGATAGTGCCGATAGCGCGCGCGAATCGAGAGCGACCGACCGATCTCTTGGTAGACCCGAACCTCGGGCGTGATGGCGCCAATATCCCAAGAATCGAAATAGGCGCGGTATAGCGCGTGGAAGCCCGTGCCGGATTGAGGAACGTAGTAGATTAGGCGGCCGCTGAGCGTATTGCGGCGACGTGTGGAGGGATGGTTTTCAGGGCGCAGCACATCCGCCACGGATACGCGACGGTACGCGTTCGCCAAAAAGCCGCGAAGGTAGCCGAATTCATAGGTGACCTGCGCGGTGAGCACGGGAGTGAGAATCTGCTCCCAGCCAACGCTCAGCACCACGCCATCAAGATTTTCATCAAACGCGCCGACCGAGGTATTGCCCGATGCATCTGGTCGCGCGCCCGCGCCGCGCCGAAAGTTCTGCCGTATTTCATCGTGCACCGTTGCCACGGAGGCGCGCAGAATCGTTGCTCGATGGTCGAGCGACAACGCCGCCGATACGTTGGCGCCGAGCGATAAATAGTCGGGTTCCTTACTGACTCGCGCGCCGCCGCGCAGTTCGAGCTGCTCTTCGCCGAGATCAAACTCGTACCCCACGCCCAGGCCTACGTCATGACGAAGTTCCGTAAACTCCACATCCACGAGTGCGCCCGCGGCCTGGCTTGCGCTGGTGATCGCATCCACCAAATACGCCGCATCGACATCCACCCCGCTCGGCGATTCCAAACGAAGAATCGTTTCCGGCGCCATTACCCGCGTAGAGCGCTCCCAATAATAGTTCCCCCGCGCCTCCACATGCCCCGTCCAACTCTCAGACACTTCATCCGCACGAATCGGCGACGAAAGAAGGCACAGCAGCAACACCCCCAACACACTCCGACCAGCGCGGAAGCTGCTTCCTCTCACCATCGCTCAGCCCAAGACTGCTCGGCGAGCGAGAGAATCGAGTTGGCTACGCCGGACGCGGACACGGGCTGCAAATCGGAAGCCGAATCTGCATCTGCCCCTGACTCTGGCCGCGGTCGCGTCCGCCCCACCGCGTAGCGGCGTGGCCCCAGCAGATTACCCTTACGCAACCAGGTCACGTGCCTCCTGGCGGGGGAGTTTGGGTGACTGTGTTGTTTCGGAGGGTTTGAGGCAAACCCTCCCCCACGCGGGTACGACCCGCGCGGGACCCCCACCCGACTCCGGCCGCTGTCGCGTCCGCCCCACCACGTAGTGGCGTGGCCCCAGCAGATTGCCTCCACGAAAGCGTGTCACGTGCCTCCTGGCGGGGGAGTTTGGGTGAATCGGCGGGGTCGTACCCCGACGA
>JANQQS010000016.1 GCA_028284955.1 Myxococcota bacterium
CGCAGACACGTGCGGACTTCCTCAGCGCTTCCTGCAGCGATCCGGAATAGATGCGTACGGTCTTGCCCGCGACGACGACGTCCTTCGCCCCCCCCCAAAAAAAGGCAACACAGTAAGTGCGACCGACGACGCGGCCCGCCGAAGTTGCTTCTCAAGCGATGCATCATGACGCCGAAGCCTCACGCTCACATCGCGCAAAGATTGCACGAGAAGAATCGCATGCTCGAGCGCCAGAAACTTCGATGCCAAAGGTTTCGATGGATGAACAGTCATAATGGGGTCTTTTTGTTTGGGGTTCACACCCCGCTGAGAACCCCAAACAAAAGGAACCCGTTATGACCCGCAGCCCCCGGACCCGAAACACCGCCAGCCATCCCCGCGACCAAGCTCCTCCCACTCCCAAACCCGCCGCACCTCCAGATCCTGACCCCGACCCCGACCCCGATCCCCCTCCCGATCCCGATCCTCACCCCGTTCCCACTGCGAGTGATCAACGCCAGCAGGCACTACTCTATGGGATGCACCTTGCGTTGCAATCAGCTCATTTGATCACTAGCGCAGGTCAGTTTGCGATGACGATCGGGGATCCGCTAGACTGCGCTCGATGCGGAAGTACCCCCTACTGGTGGTTTGTGTAGGAATTTTTGCGGCCGGTTGCGGAGACGATGATACCGGAGGCCCAAACGACGCGGCGGTCGGAGATTCTGGGGTCGTCGCCGCGGACGCGAGCGGTTTCGGCGATGCTGGAGATGCCAGTCTCGATGCAGGCCCGATGCTTGATCCGGAGCAGTATGATGACCCCGGACCGGCGAGCTATGTGGTTCCATCCGACTGCGTGGGCATTCGGGTGCAGATCTGGGGAGCCGGGGGCGCGGGCGGCAACGATGGGGGAAGCGTTGCGGACGACGGCACTGCGGGCGAGGAAACTCGTTTTGGCGATCTCGTAGCCGGCGGCGGTGGCGGTGGCGAGCATGGAAATCTAAGCAGTATGGATCGAGGCGGCGCAGGCGGCGTAGGCTCGGGGGGAACCATCGCTGAGACAGGAGAACCAGGCAGCTCGGGGAATCGCGACATGATGGTCGGCGAGAGCGGCAGAGGCGGAAACGCCGCGTCAGGAGGCGAGGGTGGGCCCTCGGTGACTACCGCGTTGACGCCCGGGATTGCGGGGCGACCGCCAGGAGGAGGCGGGAGCGGCGCGCAAGGTATGTTCAGTCCCGCGTCCGGCGGCGGCGGTGGCGGGTACGCGGAATCCGAGCTTGCGGTTCAGCCGGGCCAAAGTTTCGATTTCGTTGTCGGAGCAGGTGGCGTCAACGGAGACGACGCAACTCGAGGTGGTGTGCTCGGAGGCTCAGGGGCGGACGGGCGAGTCCTCGTGACGTGCATCGAGCAAACCTGATTCTCGACGCACCACCAGTTCGCTCGGCAAGCGGTCGTGAAGCGCGTTGGCGGCGGCGCGTACTGCCGATTCGCGCGTGCCATCAAACGTGATTTTCACTTTGTAGTCGCCGCCGCCCCAGCGGACGTAGCTACCGATTTGCACTTCCGGATGTTGCTTTGTGAGCTCGCTCAGCAAATCTGCGATTTCCCCTTCGTCGCACTGCGTGTACACCGATTCACTGAAGAAACGGAGTCCGCGGTCGAGATGAGGGCGTATGACTTGGAACTTGAGCCGGAAAATCTCCGGCACGCCGGGTAGGACGTATACGTTTTCGATTTGAACGGTGGGCCAGGGAACGTCTGCGCTGCGAATCAACGTCGAACCCTCTGGTACGTTTGCCATGCGCAGATGGTCTTCAGTGGTGCGGTCGCCGTGGTAGGCACGAATCATCTGCACCATTTCGGCCGATCGACCGAGCGGTCGATCGAACGCATGCGCCACCGCATCGAGGGTGATGTCGTCGTGGGTTGGGCCGACGCCGCCGCTCGTAAACACGATGTCGTAGCGGTTGCGGAGGGCATTGAGCTCGGAGCTGATGACATCGAGCTCGTCCGGGCAGATCGCGACGCGACGCAGCGGAATGCCTAGCTCGAAGAGTTGTCGAGCGAGAAACGGGGTGTTTTCGTCGCGGATCTTTCCGGTCAGCAGTTCGTTCCCAATCATCAGCGCGGCCGCGCTGGTCTGTTTCTCATCTTGCTCAGCCATTGTCTTGCTCAGCCATTGTTTTGCTCAGCCATTGTCTCGCTGGTTTATCGTCTCGCGAGTTCACTACTCGCGAGTTCACTACTCGCGAGTTCACTACTCGCGAGTTCACTGCCCGCCAGGCCAATACTAGTCTTCTAGCATGGACTCGCGGTGGTGCGGGCGAAGTGCGTACATGGCAACGCCGGCTGCGACCGCGGCATTGAGCGACTCCATCGGGCCATCCATCGGTATATTCACGCAGAGGGTACATGCTTCGCGGACCAAGCGGCGCAACCCCCGGCCCTCCGAGCCTACCACCACCACGCGGCCCGCAGTGCTCTCTGGATCGTCGGATATCGTCGGCACGGCGGACAGCGCGGTGTCTCCGTCGCCCGCGAGGCCGACTACCTGAAAGCCCTGCTCGCGAAGCTCCAGCAGGCAACGTTTCAGATTTGTGACGCGGGCGATCTTGGCGTGCTCGGTTCCTCCCGCGGATGCTCGGACGGTGGCCGACGTGACGGTTGCGGCGCGGTCTTTGGTGGTGATGATGCCGTCGAGCGCGAACGCGACCGCGCTGCGGATGATGGCGCCGAAGTTGTGCGGGTCGGTGATGTGGTCGGTCGCGACGAAGTATGCGGGGCGCGACGCTTCGCGAAGCAAGGAATCAAGCGACCGGTAGTCGTAGCTTCCGCCAATTGCCACCACTCCCTGATGACGCGCTCCTTTGGCCAGTCGATCGAGTTCGACGCGGCTTCGAACCTCAACCGGCACCTTCGCCGCGCGCGCGATGGACTCGAGATCGTTGAGGCGCTGTCCAGTGTTCGGCTCCACATAGATGACGTGGAGCGAGCTATCTCTGCGCGACGAACGAACCCGCAGCGATTCTCGAACCGCATGAGGGCCCAGGACGATGCGTTTCATGACGCGGGAGCGCGGAGAATACGTTGCACGGAAGCGTTGATTTCGTGCGCGACCTCCGTCGGGGCAGAGGCCTCTCGAATGGGTCGGCCGATCACCAGGTAGTCTGCTCCGTTCGTGATGGCTTGTTCTGGAGTTGCGGTGCGTCGTTGATCTCCTCGCGCGCTTTGGGCCGGCCGAATCCCGGGCACGACCAGCGTTGCGTCGTTGCCGAGCTCTTTGCGAAGCCGCCGCACCTCCTGGGGTGAACATACAAAGCCGGTGATTCCTGATTCTCTCGCGATCGTCGCGAGCCGCGATACGACTTCGTCCGATGGGCCTGCCCAACCGATTTCGCTGAGCTCGTCGTCACCCACGCTGGTAAGCAAGGTAACCGCGAGAATTTGTGTCTCGCTGCCTGCGGTGGCCCGGGCAAGCTCGGAGAGGGCGCGCGATCCTGCGCTCGCGTGCACGGTGAGAAACCGGACGTTGTGCGACGCCGCGACCTCGGCCGCACGCGTCATGGTGTTGGGTATGTCATGCAGCTTAAGGTCAAGAAAGCATTGTGCTCCGCGATCGTGAATCAAACGCACCGCATTCGGGCCCGCTGCGGTGAAGAGCTCGAGGCCCACTTTGTAGACCTCGATTTCTGGTCCAAGCTCGTCCACCCATCGCGCCGCTGTACTCAGGTCAGCCACGTCGAGGGGGAGAATAATCCGCCGATCGTGAGGAGGGACGTGCACCGGTGTCTTCGTGGTCGCGCGGCGGTTAGAGGCCGTCGAGACCAGCCAGCGGATCGTCCCCAATGCCGCCGCCGCTCGACATGCTCCCGCTGCTCATCGAGGCTCGGCCACCGCCTCGGCGACCGCGGCGACGCATCGAAGAGGACGACTTTGCGGCTTCTGCTTTGGCTTGCGCGATGCGCTCGGCTTCTGCTTTTCGTGCTTGAGCCTCGGCTTCTGCGGCTTTGCGTTTTTGTTCCGCCTCTTCCGCCAGCCTTCGGGCTTCCGCGGCCTCTTGCGCTTGTTGCTCGGCCAGCACCTGCGCTGCTCGTGCTTCGGCTTGCTTGCGCTCGATCGCGGGTTTTACCACCCCGAAGTAGGCCCCGAGACCTCCGCCAACCAGAAGCACCACCGCCGCGGCGATGGCTCCCGGATGGATACCTTTCTTCTCCTGCGCCCGAAGCGCGGCCATTTCCTTCTCGTGAGACAGAATGCGCGCTTGCTCGCTCGCCCGCGCCTCCGCCTCCGCCTGCAAACGGACCCGAAGCTCTGCTTCTTGTTGCTCCCGTTGCTTGCGCTCCTCGGCCTCGACGACCGCGCGTTCCTGGGCGAGTCGCGCTTCCTCTTCGGCGCGCCGGGCCGCTTCTTCAGCAGCAAGCCGCGCCGCCTCTTCCTCTTGGGCCCGAAGCCGCGCTTCCTCTTCGCGACGCTGGCGTTCTTCTTCTTCGCTTCGAATGCGATCCTCCTCAAGGTTCATGAGTTCCTTGAGGTTGAACAGCACCGACGATTCTTTTTGCTCCGACATCCTTGGGGATTTCTCCGTATGCGAGCGTATGAGTCTGGAAAAAAGGTAGCAGCCTGCCTCGGCTCGTGTCAACGCGCCCGTCCTTGCTCGCGTCGGCCATGGAACGCCTCCGGCGCCCTTGGCATTTTCCATACGGACTACTACGCTAATGTTTTATGTCTAATGTAGTTCTGCGGTTCGCTTCCGCAATCGGGGCCGCGACTTCCGTGTGCGTGGCCCTCGGCGGTTGTGGGGAACCGTCAGCGGGCGCGGAGGGCGCCTCGTGTACCCGATCGCTTGAGTGCAACGACGGGCTCGCATGCGTTGAGAGCTTTTGCTCATCCGACCCCACTGGAATCGGCGGAGAGGTACCCGCCGGTTCGAACGCTCCTGCCGAAGAAGACCCGCCCGCGATGCCCGCTCCGAACCCGGGACCGACCCCCCCGGTCAACCCGCCCCCGCGCGATGCCGGGCCCCCGGACGCATCCGCCCCGCCCGACGCTGGAGCCGACGCCAGCGCAGACAGCGGAGCGAGTTAGCCTCGCCTGCCACGAGGCACGCGACCTGGCTTTCTCGGGTTGAACTACCGGAGGGCCCCCGTCGGGCGGCTTGCGTTCTCATCCGTGACGACCTAGAGCGATGAGATGACGATGTACTCTCAAATCCGCCGCGTTCTGCACTTCGGTGTCGCAGCCGCGATCGCTTTCGCGACCGCATGCAGCGCGGAGCCGGTGAACCGGGACGATTCCGTTCAGAAACAGAACGCCCCCGCCACGCCGGCGAACTCAGAACCGAACCCGCCCCTTAGCGACGCCGGCCCCGACGACGCCGGCCCCGACGACGCCGGCCCGGACGCGAATTAGTTTCGCCTGCCGACGCTGATGCAGAGCTGGAACAACGACGCAGAGTCGACGGCACCTCTTCGCAGACGCGACATCCAGAACACTAGCGCCGCGTCAGCCCCGGTCCGCGTTTGACACCAGCTTCCCAGTCGGCAGATCCAGTCGAACGAGAGCAAGTCAGACAAGTCGAGACTAGTGCTTAGTCCCATTTGAAATGATTGCGCTCGCTTGTCTTCCGCGTCGCATGTGGCGTTGCTCGTCGTCGAAATAGCTTCGGCTATTCCTCATCCTCCCGCCTTGCCTGCAACACCGAATCCCGCGCGATCCTGGCGCAGTGGCCTTTTGGGCTGATCGCGAGCGTCTCGCTCGCCGCCGGAACGGGACAGGGATGAGCGTCGGGATCGGACGGCTTGCGTCCTCATCCGTGACGAATTAGGGCGTTAGGATGACGATGTACTCTCGAATTTGCTGCGTGCTCGATTTCGGTGTCGCAGCCGCGCTCGCCTTAGTGACCGCATGCAGCGCGGAGGCGGTGGACCAGAACGTTGGCGACGCTGTTCAAAAACAGGAGAGCAGCACGCTGGGAGCCTCTAAGGACGATTACATATCGTTTTCGTACGGATGCGACACCCTAATCGCATTCGATCAACTACGCATCGAGCAACAGTGTGACGAGGGAAAAATCCCAAAGTTGTTCATCAAAATCAAACGAGCCGAATACGACACAGCTCTCATTCAGCTGAGGTTTGAAAGCACCGGTTGTCCGGCCGCAGGGCCCTGTTACAAAATCGAGGCACTGCCTCTCGCTCTCCCCTCAGTCGATGGCTATCACCTCGAGCTTTGCAGAGATTCATCGGAGTGCGCGAAAGATGTTCGAATCACTCTGAAAAAGAAGCAACCATGATGTCGCTTCGTCAAAGCTGCCCGTTTGCAGCCCAGCCACATTCCGCCTCAAGGCTCACTGAAGGGCCAAAAAGCATCCCCTAAATGTAGAGCAGCGATTGCAGTGATCAGGTTGGTTGATTGCAGCGCAAGTCGCATCCAATAGAGCGGCGGAATTTTGGCCTGAGCGCGAGCGCCCCCACAGCGAACGACTGAGGAAGGCTCCGAGCCTTTCGCAGGGAGAGAGCGAGGAGGTAAGCCGCGCTCAG
>JANQQS010000025.1 GCA_028284955.1 Myxococcota bacterium
TTGTCAGCCCCGAGCAAGCCGAACGCGATTACGCCAGCGCCATAGGGGCCCTGGCTGCATAACTCACATCCTCTCTCCACTTTTTCCGGGCAAGTCCAGGCCATGATACTCGCGCTTAGTTCTGGCTGCACCGCGGCAACGCCTGTCGCGAGCGCGGACCTAGAGACTGAGAAAGGACTGCAATACCTCGTGGTGCCCGCGTCTGTTGTCGCTTTTGTCGCGCTTCTGCTGGTCGTGCACCAATACTACTCGTACCAAATCACGCAGAAGGAGCCATTTGACGTGTCTGCAGCAGGTAAACGTGCGAGAGGCTATCGCTCACTTCAAGCCTATCTCCCTGACGCCAACGCGGCGATCAGATCGGTGCTAGGAGACAGACACGTTGCGACGAAGGTATGGAACGATGTCACCGAGCTCAGTGGTTACGTTCCGAAGTCTTCGGGGCAGATTGACCATGCAGTCACCACGGCTCTCGCTGTTGGAGCAGCGGTCATGACGAACCAAACGCTGGCTGAGATTGCAGCGTATTCGGCGTGGCGGCACTACACGAAAACGTGCTCCGCGAACGCCGCGCGCAGGACGATGGCGAAAATTATGGACACGTTCTTCAACGACTATCGAGGCAGCGGGCAGTCTGGATTTCCGCAGTTTCCGAACACAAACCGCAGCAAAGTGCACATGAAAGCGGCGCAGCGATTTGAAAACTATCTCAAAGATCCCAACGATCCGTGTAGGCGACAGACGCCATCGGTTGCACCTCCCATAGACGGCTGCAGCGACCGAAATCGTGACGAATGCCACTAGCCGCACGATCCAGACCGCTTGTTTAGACGCGAGGAGCGAACGCGCTCAAGCTCGCCCGTGCGGGTCGGTGAAATCGATGTCCGGGCCCACGGGAACGATGCCCGTGGGGTTGATGCTTGAATGGCTGCCGTAGTAGTGCTGCTTGATGTGGTCGATGTGGACCGTGTTCGCTATGCCGGGCACTTGGTAGAGTTCGCGCGTGTATCCCCATAGGTTGGGGTAATCGATCAGTTGATCAGTTGACGCTGAATCGCGTTGAGCTCTAACCCCACTTCGGACAACTGTCGGGAATCCGCGACAAGTATGGGAACGGACTTGCATTCCCGTCTGCGTTTCGTCTTTCTCGGCGCGATCATTGACCGTGAAGATCGATAAAGGCGACCCGCCATGATCCGCGATGAAAGCGAGTATCAGGAAGCAGTGCGGCGACTCAACGATGAGCGCGATCGCTTACCCACAACGCTTCGCGATACATATTGACCATATAAAAGAGTATGGCTAGTATGTATCCCATGAAAACAACGGTTGTGATCGCAGATCCCTTGCTGCGTCGAGCCAAGGAGCATGCACGTCGAGTCGGCCGACCCCTGCGCGCGTTGATTGAAGAGGGATTGCGGCGCGTGCTCGAAGCCGCCGAGCAAAATGCAACTTCGAGGTACCGTCTTGTGGACCGATCCGTTGGGCAGACCGGTGCACCGAACCCACTCGAGCGCATGTCTTGGCAAGACCTGCGCGAAGAGATGTACGCCGGGCGCTAGAGAAGTGCTTGCCGTCGATACCAATGTGCTGGTCTATGCTCACCGACGCGAGGCATCGGAGCACGACGTTGCCAAAGGTCTTCTCGTTGAGCTCGCGGAAGACGACCTGCCTTGGGCAATTCCGTGGCCATGCATCTATGAGTTCTTTAGCGTGGTTACCAACCCCAAAATTTGGAAAGACACCGCCAGCACACCTACGCAGGCGTGGGACCAGTTGCAAGCGTGGTTGGGCTCACCTTCTCTGCGTTTGCTTCACGAGACCGACGCGTTCACGCAACTTCTTGGGACTTTCATGACGATGCCCCGCGTCCGTGGTCCGATCATCCACGATGCCAGAATCGCAGCCCTATGCTTGGTGCACGGCGTAGAAGCGCTGTTGAGCCGCGACCGAGACTTTTCGTTGTTCCCTGACCTGCGCCTGCGCAATCCATTTGAGACGGAGCACTAGCCGACTTCCGGAGAGGCCGGCCAAGTGACGTCATCGCGACCATCTAGACTTGGGTCACGAACCTGCCCGAGGTGCGGTACTCCCTTTCCGACAGCAACGGTGAGACTATGGCGGTGGGTCATTGCGAAAAACCAACCCTACGATTTCGCTAACGAACTTGCGGCAGCGGAGAGTCGGACCATCAAACTCGCCCGTGAGGCTCGGTGAAATCAATATCCGGGCCCACGGGGACAATGCCCGTGGGGTTGATGCTCGAATGGCTGCTGTAGTAGTGCTGCTTGATGTGGTCCATGTGGACCGTGTTCGCTATGCCGGGCACTTGGTAGAGTTCGCGCGTGTATCCCCATAGGTTGGGGTAGTCGATCAGCCGCCGCCGATTGGTTTTGAAATGACCCACGTACACCGGGTCGAACCGGACCAGCGTGGTGAAGAGGCGCCAGTCGGCTTCGGTGATTTGGTTGCCCACGAGGTATCGTGATTGGGAGAGCCGCGCTTCGAGCCAATCTAGCGTGTCGAATAGCGCTGTCACCGCTTCCTCGTAGGCTTCCTGCGTCGTCGCGAAGCCTGATTTGTAGACCCCATTGTTGAGCGTGTCGTAGACGCGCGCGTTGACCTCGTCGATTTCTGCGCGGAGGGCCTCAGGGTAGAAGTCTCCCGCGCGCGCGCCGATTCCGTCGAACGCCGAGTTCAGCATGCGAATGATCTCGGACGACTCGTTGCTTACGATTGTGCAGCGCTGCTTGTCCCAGAGCACGGGCACGGTGACGCGACCGGTGAACTTCGGTTCTGCCGCGGTGTAGACCTGATGGAGAAACTCCGCCTGGCCCACTGAATCTTCGATCACGCCGGGACCTTCATGAAACGTCCACCCCTGCGCGCCCATAAACGGGTGCACCACGGACAACGAAATCATGTCTTCGAGCCCTTTGAGCGCGCGAAAAATCAGCGTGCGGTGGGCCCAAGGACACGCGTAGGAGACGTAGAGATGATAACGCCTCGCCTCCGCAGCGAACCCGCCCGAACCCGAGGGCCCCGCCGCGCCGTCCGGCGTGATCCAATGGCGAAACTTCGCATCCTGGCGCACAAACCGCCCGCCTGTCTCCCGAGTGGCGTACCACACGTCGTGCCACTGCCCATCCACCAGTTTGCCCATCGACGCTCACCTTTCCGCTCGAAGAACTCGACCGTTCGAAGCATACCGCCGATGAGGTCAGGAACGCTTGTTTTCACGAATCCGAAGCCAACGCGTTCAAACCGGCCACTCGCGTGCGACATGGACGACACGAAGAACGTCAAGCGTTTCAGACTGAACTCGGTCGAAGCTGTGACTATCTACGCGGGGGACACTTCCTCGCGATCTGTTCCCCAACATTCGAGCCACGCTTTGACCTGCTCGTGGGGCACGCAGTCTCCCGCGTCTGCGTTCGCGATGCCTTCTTCGATCATTCGAATTTGCCAGGCTTGATCCACGAGAAATCGGTCGAGCGCCCGCTCAAGCAACCACTGGCGATTGCGATCGGTCGACTTTGCGAGACGATCCAAAACATCTGCTTTCTCTCGGCTCACTCTCAGGCATTCGGCTTCGAATCTGGTTCGCGGCCGCGTGCCCTTCGGCCCCGTGCTTTTCCTCGAGACGTTTCGCGACTTGATGAAGCGTGTCCTCGCTGCTCTGCGCCATGAAGTTCACCGTTCCAGCCCCGCTCGCGACATAGAAAAAAGCCTCCGCGATTTGAGGGAGCATCGACGCGAAGCCGGTGAGGAGCCACCAGACGCCGGATAAGAAGCCCCAGATCAAACCCACCAAATCGAAACCTTCGGAGGCGGTTCTCGACGGGGTCTTGACGGTGACCGTGTCGTCCTCGGCGTCGACATGAGCGACGCATCCGCCAATCAGAATCGTCAGCGCGACCCAGACGGTCGCCGCGCGACCTAGCGCGCACGAGCGCAATACTACGAGCGAGTGCACAATGTTCCTTCGATTCGCAGCTTTCCTTACATGCTGCGCGTGCATCAGCAACCCGGGCGCGGATCGCTTCGAGCCTTGCGCTGTCTGCTTTCCGCTTTCCGCTTGTTGTGCTCTAGAAACGATTTCGCGGGCCTGGGCGGATAGCCCGGATGGTACGATCCCCTATGCGAGGAGCATCGCGTGCGGGGCAGGCGGCACTGGGCAAGGCTCGACAGCTGCTCGCGGAAGTTCGCGCGCGTTCGATGTCCGAGTCGCGAACCATCGAGCTCAGCGCGGCGCTGGCGGCCGAGCTATTGGTGCTCAGTCGCGCGTTCGAAACGCGCGCGGAGCGCAGGGATCGCGCGTTTCTGGCTCGTCTGATGGATGACCCGGCGGGGCAGCGGTTTTCGACATTGCTGACCGATCGGGTGCCGCGGCTGAGTCAGCCGGTAGACGTCGTCCGCCAGACGCTGCGGGTGTTGGAACAGACTGGGGTTCCCGCATCGAGTTCGCCTTGGGATCGCGCTCGCTTGCATTCGCTTCAGCGACTGGGCCGGGCGCTCGAGCGATCGGCTCGTGTGGTCGAGGCCGCGGGCACTGCGGTGCGCCGAAAGATCGCCGACGAAGCCGCATCGTTCGTGGTGCTCGACGAAGGCGACGAAGTGTCGGCGCTGGCCTCGCGATGTCGCGCGGAGGGGTTGGACCTCAATGTGAACAAGCTCGGCGAAGCGGTGCTGGGCGAGCGCGAAGCCGAGCGTCATATCGCGGCGTACCAACGTTTGCTGGCCCTTCCCGAAGTGCGCCACATATCGATCAAGATTTCATCGATCTGTGCGCAGCTGAGCTTGGCGGCGTGGGATACATCGCTCGCTCGGATCGAAGACGCGCTCTGCGGGCTATATCGCGCGGCGCTTGATGCTCGCGTATCGACCGGCGCTCCGAAGATCATCACCCTCGACATGGAAGCCTACGACGACCTGCGCCTGACCTATGAGGCGTTCGTTCGCACCCTGTCGCGACCCGAGTTTCGCGAGCTCTCGGCGGGCATTGTACTTCAGGCGTATGTGCCCGACGCACACGCGCTTCAAGAATCGCTGAACCGTTGGGCAATGCGCCGCGTGGCCGAAGGGGGTGCCCCGATTTTCTTGCGGTTGGTAAAAGGCGCGAATCTCGCTGCCGAGCGCGTGCATTCAAGCCATGCCGGATGGGCGCTGCCCACGTTTTCTTCCAAGGAAGAGGTCGACGCGAGTTTCAAAGCGATGGTCGACCGAGCCGTTCGTGCCGACGTGCTGCCGGCAGTGCGCGTAGGGATCGGCAGCCACAACCTGTTTGAGATTGCCTACGCGCTGGTACGTGCGGCCCAATTACCGGCAACCCATGTACCGGTGGTCTCGCGGCCAAGAGCCGCCGTGCGAGGAGGGCAGGGCGTACGGTTTGAAGTGTTGTTTGGCATGGCCACTCCACTGTCACGTGCGCTTCGCGCGCTCGGGCAAGACGTGCTCGTGTACTGCCCGGTCGTCGAGCCTGCTTCGCTGCATTCCGCGGTCGCCTATTTGGTTCGCCGCCTCGACGAGAATACCGCCGACGAGAACTTTCTTCGGCACATTTTCGGCATGAAAGGTCCATCTGGAGCATGGGCGGGACAAGTGGCGCGTTTTCGCACCAGCGCGGCACGGCGCAATGGCCTCGACGTTCGCCCTCGGCGAGCAGCACGGCGCGCGGCGCGGATCGCGCCGTCTAAGGAAGCAGCTCAGTTTTGCAATGCGCCCAACACGGACTTCGGTTCGGCGGAGAGACGCGCGGCCCTCGCGCAGCATCTTGAGCGTCAGCGTAGGCAGCCGATTCTTTCGCTGTCGTCCATGATCGGGGAGAGAGCCATGTCTTCGCGCGCGCAGGCGAGCGCCGACGTGTCTGGCTTCGATCCTTCGCGGCCCGAGCATGTGCCCTATCGGTATGCGCTCGCGACGCCAGCAGAAATACAACAGGCGCTGGCGACCGGGACTGATGCTCAGCAAGCGTGGTCGAAGAAACCTTTCGCCGAACGCGTCGACATCGTTCGTGCGGTCGCCAGCGTGCTTCGCCGAACGCGCGATTCGCTGATTGCCGCGATGGTGATGGATGGCGGAAAATCGGTGATCGAGGCCGACGCTGAAGTCAGCGAAGCGATCGACTTTGCCGAGTACTACGCGCATACGTGGTCGAGCTGGGCATCGCATGCGCAACAGGCACCGTCTGCGCGTCTTGCACCTCGTGGGCTTACCGTGGTGACCCCGCCGTGGAACTTTCCTTTGGCGATTCCCCTGGGGGGCGTTTTTGCCGCGCTCGTGGCGGGCAATGCGGTGATTCTCAAGCCAGCGCTAGAGACAGCCTACGTGGCGTGGCGCGCCGCGCAAGCGTGTTACGAGGCGGGGGTTCCGCAGAGCGCGCTGCAGCTGATTCTTTCGGGTGACGAAACCGCGACCGCGCTTATTACCGACGAGCGAGTGCACACCGTCGTGCTCACTGGGGGCACGAGCACAGCGCAGCTCTTTCGAGCGCTTCGCCCGAATCTGCACCTGCTTGGAGAAACAGGGGGGAAGAATGCGACCATCGTGAGTCGGTTTGCCGACCTCGACATCGCGGTCGAGTCGGTGGTTGATTCGGCGTTTCTCCACGCCGGGCAAAAATGTTCGGCGACGAGCTTGCTCATCGTGACCCCCGAGCTTGCGCGAGACGACCGATTCTTCGGCGCCCTGGTCGATGCTGCGCATACCATGCGAGTGGGCAGCGCGTGGTCCCCGGCCTCGCGGGTCACCCCGCTGATTCACCCGCCTCGAGGCGCATTGCTACGCGGGCTCACCGAGCTCGACCGAAGCGAACGCTGGCTGCTCGAACCAAGGCCATCTTCGGAAAATCCGCGGCTCTGGAGCCCGGGCATCAAAATCGGCGTCGCTCCAGGAAGCTTTTCTCATCAAACAGAATTCTTCGGCCCCGTGCTCAGCGTGATGGTGGCGCGCGATCTCGATGAGGCTGTCGACTGGGCCAATGCGACGCCGTACGGACTCACCGCGGGCTTTCATTCGCTCGACGAATCTGAGCAGCGAACGTTTCGCGAGCGCATGAATGCCGGCAATCTTTACATCAATCGCCCCACCACGGGCGCCATCGTGCAGCGACAACCCTTCGGTGGCCGCAAAGCGTCGTCATTTGGCCCCGGCGCGAAAGCCGGCGGCCCGAACTACGTGCTTCAGTTTTGCCGCATCGAAGACGGTGCTGCCGCGCACGACATCAAACCCCATCAAGCGTGTCCAGGCACTCCAGAATCCGCCGAAGTAGAGCCCGCCGAAATAGAGTCGGTCGAACTGTCGCGCAGCGCAGCAGAGGCGCTCAATGAACTGACCGCGCGTTTCCCCGACTGCGCAGTCGACCTTCGCCGCTGCGCAGCCGCCTACGCACGCGAAGCGCAAACCTACTTCGGGCAAACCTACGACCCAACCGCGCTACTCGGCCAAGACAATCTCTTCCGCTACCAGTTCGATGCGCCCGTGCTCGTGGCTGCATTCGAGCGCGCGACATCGCTCGACCTTGGTCGCGTGGCCCTGGCCCTCGTGACGCTCGACGTACCGTGGGAACTTTGCTTTGCCGGAAGTGCTCCACAACCGTTAGAGACACGAATGCGCGACATCTTCGGCGCCGACATCGTGCGCTACGAACCTTGGCCAAAACGAATCGAGCAGCGCTCATTTCACCGCATCCGCGCGCTCGGCGACGCCCCCTCCGACATGG
Organism: Myxococcota bacterium; assembly: GCA_028284955.1. Lineage (GTDB taxonomy): Bacteria > Myxococcota_A > Polyangia > Polyangiales > Houyiibacteriaceae > JANQQS01. The sequence goes on from JANQQS010000025.1 coordinate 7,721, forward strand.
CCCAGAGTGTCGTGCCGGACGTCACGTTCATCGACATGTCACCCGTGATCGCCCACCCGCGAATCGAACTACTCAAATACGGCCGCGAGCAAACCATCAGCATCGACACCCATCGCTACGGCCACGTAGACGTTACCGATCTTCGCAAATAACAAAGTAAAATCATATATTTGACATTTTATAATATTGGTTTTATAAAATGTAGGTGGAGCGAGTGCTCAAGGATCAGCTTGTCGTGCGGCTCAGCGAGCCAGACGCGCTGATTCAGGTTCTCTCTGGGCCGCGACAAGTTGGGAAGACGACTGCGTTGCGCGCCGCGCTCGCTCAGACGGGAGGCGTCTACGAAAGCGCAGACAGCCCGGTCCCGTTTTCGTTTCGCGACGTGAGGGAGTGGTGGCAGAACGCGGAACGTCGCGGCGAGTCGATTTTGGCGGTCGACGAAATACAAAAAGTCGCCCAATGGACCGAGGCCATCAAACAATTGTGGGATCGCGAGGGGCGTACGATGAGGCTGTGTCTGACCGGCTCTGCGGCGCTCACCGTACAGCAGGGACTCAGCGAATCGCTCGCCGGTCGATACGAGCGAATACTCGCCGAGCACTGGCATCTCGCCGAAGCGGTCGAGGCGTTTGGCGCGACCACGCGGTCGTTCGTGGAATACGGCTGCTACCCGGGATCGATGAGATTTCTCACAGAACCCGAGCGGTGGGCTGAATACGTCCGAGATGCCATCGTAGAGCCCGCGCTGGGGCGCGACCTGCTGCAGCTTCACCCGATCGAACAGCCGGCTCTACTGCGGCAGTTGTTCGGCGTAGCGGTGGCGATGCCCGCGCAGATCGTCAGCTTTGAAAAGATTCAAGGGCAACTTCAAGGTCGCGGCACGCTGCCGACCCTCGGGCGCTACCTTCGGCTCTTGGAGAGCGCATTCTTGGTGAGCGGCATCGACAAATATAGCGGCTCCGCGTTTCGGCTGAAACGAAGCAGCCCGAAACTCATCGTCCACGACAACGCGCTGCTGCGTGCATTCGAGCGCCCCGTCGACGCCCCGCTCGCCCCCGCGCGATTCGGCCACTACTTCGAAAACGCCGTCGGCGCGCGATTCATCGAAGCTGGATGGGCCACCCACTACTGGCGCGACCGCCAAGACGAAGTCGACTTCGTGGTCATCGGCCCGCGCGGCCAGCGTCTAGCCATCGAAGTCAAAAGCAGCCCCACGGACGAACCCAGCCTCTGCGGCCTTCGTCGCTTTTGCACCCGCCACCCAGAGTTTGAACCGTGCCTCGTATCCTGGGTCGACCAAGAGCTCCCCGGAGTGCGCACTCTACCGACCGCCGAAGTGCTTTCGCTCCATCGAGACGCGCGCACTTCGTTTGAGTAGCCTCGGTTGCGCACGTGGAGCTACGGCCATGTAGACGTCCGGTTGACATCATTGCCTACATTGATGACAATGGAGGCATGGCGGTGCTCAACATTCGCGACTTGCCGACCGAAGTGCACGCGCGCCTTCGGATTCGGGCTGCAGAAGCGGGTCGAAGTATGGAGGCTGAGGCGCGCGCGATTCTCGCCGAAGCATGTCTTGAAGACGCACGCGCGGTGCCTGCAACCGAGCTCCAAAAGTGGGTCGATCGTTTGTACGGTAGCGACAAACCCGAAGGCGTCGTGGATTCCCTGATCGAGGAACGTCGCAAAGAGGCGCAACGCGAATGATCGCGCTCGATGCATCGGCGCTGCTGGCGTTCATGTTCCGAGAACCGGGGCACGAATACGTCGCCTCGTTGATCGAGGATAGCTGTATGTCCTCGGTGAACATGGCGGAGGTTCTCGGGCGCTTTGAACGAGACGGGCATGCGCCGCGTCAGGTCGCGCAAGCGCTCCGATCGACGTCGATTGAGTTCGTCGATTTCGATGAGAATCATGCCGAGATGGTGGCGACCTTGGTGCCTACCACGCAGCCTTATGGATTATCGCTTGCCGACCGTGCATGCCTCGCTCTCGCGGCGTCCCGCGGCATCCCCGCAATCACCGCGGACCGAGTCTGGGCCGACATCAAGCTCGGCGTCGACGTGCAATTGATCCGCGACTAGCTATCGTCATCGGTCCGCGCGGCCAGCGTCTGGCCATCGAAGTCAAAACGCAACCCCACGGACGACCCCGACGCTCGCGGCCTTCGTCGCTTTTGCACCCGCCACCCAGAGTTTGAACCGTGCCTCGTATCCTGGGTCGACCAAGAGCTCCCCGGAGTGCGCACCCTGCCAACCACTGAAGTGCTTTCGCTCCATCGAGACGCGCGCACTTCGATTGAGTACGTCACCCCACGTTCCGATTTCGAGATCCCATGCATGTGGACACCTGACCCACCTACTCCGGAAACTAAGAAATCCTTGGAGCGCGGATTCATCAACAACGTCAGCACGTTATGCGCTCATCGCACACGCGGTACGTTGTATGCATTACATATACCCAAAGCAGCCGCGAGAGGGGAACAGCCGTCTCCAGCTCGGCGTGTCGCAACAGAAGTGGGAGTTATCTATGTTGCAGATCAGAATCGTTGTTTTGAGCACAGCCTGCGCTGGGTTGTCGTTGGCCGCCTGTACCGCATCAACGGATGTCCCAGATACAGAATCGGTTGAGGCGGAGCAGAAGGGCGGCACCTGCCGTGGTCCTAGGTGCGGAAAGACAGATCCTTGCAAAGAATTTGAGGACATCGATTGCCAATACAGTCTGATCTGTGAAGAGGAACGCGGGCACAATCTCGCCAACTGCAGAGCCATGCAGGAGGAAGAGGCAAAGGCAGAAGCAGTTCGAAAAGTTGAGCGCAGTAGGCAGACCTGCTGGAAAAAAAGTGAATGCAGCCGCCTCAAGGGTCACTACAAGTACGGAGCGTGCTACAAGAAAGATGAAATCGGTTCTGACACATACGACCTCGAACCAGCACCGAGTAAGGAAGAATATCAATGTCCATGAGAGGATGATCGAAGGGCCGATGTCGAAAGCCGTGAAGGATCGGAACGCTCATTTCATTTCATTCATCACCGGATAGCGCGTCAGGCTGACCATACGACGAACACAAATGAAATTAGCATCCTCGCCCGGTCGAGATGTAAGCCGACCGGAAGCGGTTTCCGAAAACCGCCGTCATGGATTCGATCGTCCGCCGGTTTCCATTTTCCCAAGGAAGATCACCAGCGATACATCGCGATAGCCCCCGGATGCCTGCGCTCGGGCGCCGGCACATCGCTCGTCGTCTCTCTCACCATTGGTCCAAAGGTCGACATAGCTATACTCTTCAGCGCACATGGTCGAGCGATGGGAGCAGCGATTTCAAAACTTTGAACGAGCTTTCTTGCTGCTCAAAGACGCTCTCGACGGCGACATTGATGATTTGTCCGATCTCGAGAAGAAAGGCGTGATTCAGCGCTTCGAGTACACGTTCGAGCTCGCGTGGAAAACGCTCAAGGACTACCTTGTGCATCAAGGCATTGTGTTCGATCAGGTGACGCCTCGCGCAGTCATCAAAGCAGCGTTCTCGGCGCAGGTCGTCATCGACGGGGCGCTCTGGGTGGATATGCTGGGGCGCCGAAACTTGATGAGCCGTGTGTACGATCAGCAGAAGTTTCATGAGACGATCGTGTTTATCTCGACGCGATACTTGGAAGGGTTCGACGAACTATGGCGGTGGCTCAAGGCAAAGATCGCCGAAGAGTAGATGGTGGGCTTCGAGAGTCGGAGCGGCGCATGATTGCGTCGGTGTTTGCGCGACACCCCGAGGTGACGCGCGTCCGGTTGTTCGGGTCGCGGGCGATGGGCACAAACCGCCCCAACTCAGACATCGACATTGCGCTCTGGGGGCGCATTGATGTGTCGCTGCTGGGTCAGATCAAACTCGAACTCGATGAACTACCGCTTCCCTATACGTTCGATGTCGTGGTGTATTCGCAGATCAAGCACGACGCGCTCAAGCGCCATATCGACGACTACAGCCGCGACTTTCACTGAGGGCAGATGCGCTGAGGGCAGATGTGCCTACGGGCAGGTGCGCAGGCGGTCGAAGGCGATGATGAGGTCTCGGAAGGTGATGCGGCCGCTGTTGTTCAGGTCGGCCGCGGCGAGGTAGCGGGGTCGGCCGGCGCGGGCGCCGAGGCGAATCCATACTTCGCGCACGTCGTTGAAGGTCCAGTCGCCGGTTCCGTCGACGTCTTCGCATCCGGGCGGGAAGGGGCCTGGCTCGGGGCAACCGTCTTCGTCTTCGAAACCGTCGAAGTCTTCAGGCTCGGCCGGGCAGGCGTCGCTTGCGTCGGGGATTCCGTCGCCGTCCGCGTCGGGCAGGGAGAGGCCGCCGATGCGCCACACTTGTCGATCGGTGGTGTTGAAGTCGCTGGTGATGATCGAGACTTCGCCCGCGTTATTGAGCTCGCCGAGCGTCACGAACGAAAAGAGCAGGGCGCCCATCACGTCGCCGACTTGGATGATTTTGTCGGCGACTACGTCAGGCCCGGTGAAGATACCGAAGCCGGTGGGGTGGGAGGCTTCGAATACGACGACGCCTTCGTCGTTGATGTCGACGTCTTGGTAGTTGGTGAAGCCCGACGACGCGTCGACGAGCTGGGTGACGCTTGAAGGCTGTCCGAACGCGGTGGGCGTCGCTACATAGACGCCGGGGGTGAAGTTGATGACTTCGACTACGGCGCCGCTCGCGTCGTCGGGCGGGTCGTAGAAGGTTGCGGTGGCGTTGTTGTTAAGCACAAAGGCGACTTGGCCAGCGCTGTTGATGGCGGGCTCGGGTTGGGTTCCGATCGATTGTTTTTCCACCGCGGTGACGATGTCCGAGGTCGCCTGGGCGGGGGAGTCGAAGATCAAGATGCCGCGCGCCAACCCGCGCGTCGGGTCGAAGTATTCCATTTGAATCGGCACCTGGCCGGCGTCGTTCACGTCGAGCCGCTTGGTGTTGAAAAACGTGCCCGTGCCTTCTCGCAACACAGAAACCGGCCCCGCGATGGGTCCGCGGTAGATGGCGCCGTCGCCGTTAACGATGGTCGAGAACGCCAGCGTGCCGTTCGGAGACACCGCGACGTTGCGATTAACCGGCGGCGTCATGGTGCTCATAAGCATGCCTTCATAGATCGTGCTGAAGCCCGAACCGGCGATGTCGGTGATGTACACCCCTCGCGCGCGGTTGATGCCCATGCCCGTTTCCGCAACCAGCGCGACCGCGCCTGTGTCGATCACCTGAAGCGATGAAACGTCGGACAGCCCCGCCGTGCTCGGGTCGATCGACACAATCGGCGCCATGCCGTTGCCGGAAAAAACGCGCTCGTCACCCGGCCCATTGCGCCCCGCGAAGACCACGGTTCCGTTGTCCGACAGCGCGGGCCGAACCTCGGGAGTGAGAAAACCAAGCCCGTCGGTAAACTCTCGAGCAATCTCGGTGAACGTGAGCTGCGCCGAGGCCGCGCCAGCACCGACCGAACTCGACCCGAACTCACCAAACACCGCGCACAGAACTGTCAGCCCCGCAGCGACGCATCGCCCGTCGATTCCCCTCATAGCCCCCCCGTTTAGCGCTTGAAACTACTGCACTGAATGGGCCTGGGTCTACGAAAATCTGGACTCGTTACGGCGCGAGAAGCGTCTGCAGATCTTGAAAGAGGGAAACTCTTTCTTCCGTTGAGTGGGTGCTCAGTCACCAGCGATCGCGGCACGATTGTTGGGATCTGCCTACGAAACACTGGCCAGTGTTCTTGCCGGTTTTGGGACTAACGACGTGCATCAAAGCATCCCGGAGACCATAAAACCGGGTACTTGAGTAAATGGTTCAGAACTTGCTATGTCTCGGCTGGCTCACAACGATGCGTAACATTCTTGAAAAGATTGCCTCCTCAGCTCGAACGACGTCGTGGTCGCCACTGGTTCTGCTCATTTCATCATGCGCGGCTGAGGTTCAGGTCGACGATGAAACCGACGTCTACGAATCGAAGCAGCTAGTGCATAGCGGTACCGTACCCAGGTTCCAGGGGCGGCCGATCTATCGCCGATGTGTCAAAAAAGGCCTTCTAGGCACCGGTTTGACCCTACGCGCATGCAGTCAAATGGACGTCGCCAACGCCTACTGTAGATGGCTTCACAGTTCACGTTCTGCCTGCGCATCTCAGATCGGACACGGGGTACACCAATCGCCGAAGTACAAAAAAGAGGTCGCGCATTGGAACGACGACGCAGGTCGCTTCGAGCTCCGCAACAACCTCGAGTATGAAGTATTTGACGGCATCTCCTGCGGGCCATGCGGGGAGCACACCGCATCGCAATAATCTATCTGGGGTTGCGTGGGTCATTTCCCGGGTTTCACCCGCGGCCCGACAAATAAATACAAATCCGCGGGCACGTAGGGGAAGTTCTCCAGCCGCTCCTCCTCTAGTTCCTGCTGGGTTCTCTTGAACGCTTCTGCGTGGGCCTCGTTGCGCACTTCGGCGATGCGGCGTGCCATTTCTTCGCGGACTTTGGGGTCTTTGACGACGGCGTACATTTCTTCGAGGTGGCGGGCGGCCTGTTCGAGTTTTCCGAGGCGGCGAAGCTGGGAGGAGTTGCTGAGCGCGATCCACGCCGGGCCTGCGCCGAGGCGGGCGGCTTTCATGAGAAACTCGGTGCCGCGGGTGCGCGCGCGGGCTTGTTCTTTTTTGTCTTTGATGCGGGGGGCGACTTCGTAGCTGAGGGTGGCGCCGAGCTCCCAGGCGAGCTTTCCGTCTTCAGGAAATCGGCGCGAGCCTTCTTCGAGAATCGATACCGCTTCGTACATTTCGTCAATACTGACGTCGCCCGGTCGGTAGAGCCCGGCCATACCGATCCATCGGTAGGCCCGTCGAAAATGTGGGTCGAGATGCAAGATGCCTCGCCCGTAGCGAAATACATGCTGCACATGGCCCTTGGCCCCGAGCTCTTCGCCGAAATAAATCAACGAACGCATCCAGATCAGGTCGGCCATCGCTTCGCGGTAGCCCAGGGAGACTACGGGGAGCCAATGGGTAGGGGGCAGATAGTAGATGTCTTCGTAGCGCTGGGTTGCCGCGAAATGGTCCTGGCCGAGCAAGCGGAGAGCCCGGCTTCCGGCCATGAGACAACCAAGCGCCATCAGAATGGCGATCGTGGGGGCCACGGCGAGCGCGCGCATCGTTTCGCCGGATAGCCTAACCGCGTTCGACGGGCGCGCGAAAGATTTTTGTCGCGCGGCCTACTCGAGTTCGTCGAGCCCGAAGATGCCAGCCGAGCGGAAGAGCTGGTTGCCCGCGCTGCTGCCGACGGCGACTTCAAACGTGGATTGCATGCCGTCTCCATCGAGGTCGCCGATCGCTCGAAATGTGTAGACGTCGAGCATGTTGGGCGCAGACCCGCAGCCACCGCCTTCGGTGACGATGTGATACTCGTAGTAGACAGGGTCGCTGATGGTGAAGTTCAGCGCCACATAGCTCGGGCTTGCCGCCGCAAAATCCACGGAGTTCTTTTGCTCCGACGCGGTGTAGGTGGCGGCGGCCGCGTCGACCACGCAGTGGGTGGTCGCGGCGGCGGCGCCCAGGACCACGCCTTGTCCCCAGCGCTCCTGCTCGTAGTACGCGGCGGCGCCTGTGTAGAGCGCTTTGAGGTTGGCGCCAGCTTCGGAGGTTTTGGATCGCCTTACATACTGAACAAACCCGGGTATCGCGATCGCCGCGAGCACCCCAATGATCGCGACCACGATCATCAGCTCAATGAGGGTAAATGCGCTTGTTTTTCTGCGGTTAGCGGGCTTACGGCATCCGTGCGGCGTCAAGACTGCTCCTACATCTGGTTCAAACATTATACTTCAAAAACTTAGAAATAGTGTAACACAAGTATAAAAAAAGACGCCCTCGTTTCGAAGGTGGCACGCAGATGCCGCCTTCCGAGGGCGTCTTTTTTGTCGACTATTCGAGTTCGGCGATGGTGAAGATACCAGGCGAACGGAAGAGGTCGTTGTCGGCGTTGGAGCCGACCGAGATCTCAAACGTGCTCAGCGCCGCGTCGCCGTCCAGGTTTCCTTGCGCCTGGAAGGTGTATACGCCGAGGTTGCCCGGCGCGCCGCCGCATCCGGCCGCCCCGTTGATGATGTGGTAGCGGTAGTAGAGCGGGTCGGCGGGGGTGAAGTTCAGCGACGCGAACTCACCGGTGCCGAGCGTGCTGAACGCCACCGAGCTCTTGTTGTTGCCCGGCGCGTTGCCGCTGGTCAGCGGGCCGACGGTGCAGTTCGTGGAGGCGGCGACCGCGGTGCCCGCCGCAACGGCGCCTCGGGGCCAGATTTCGCGCTGATAGTACGCCGCAGCTCCGGTGAACAACGACTTCAGGTTGGCGCCGGCCTCGGAGGTCTTCGAGCGTTTCACATAGTTGATGAATGCGGGAATCGCGATCGCGGCCAACACGCCGATAATCGCCACGACAATCATAAGCTCGATGAGCGTAAATCCTTCTTTCTTCCTGAGTACGTTGTGTTTCCTGAGTACGTTGTTCATCACACCTTCCCCTTGGCGGTTTAGAGATACCCTCGATTGTGCAGCATTTGTGCCACAGTACAAAGAATTTTCCAATGATGAAATCATTGTCGATTCTCCGACATCGAATTCACTGAAACTAGAAATCGACCAGTCATACGACAAAAATCGTCAGTCGCGCACTTCGATACTGACAAAAATTGTCGATTCGGCTGTTAGTCCCAGCCCTGCGTCGAGCTCGTCCAAATCGTATTGCTCGCGGAGTACGATTCAAACGTGAGTACCGCGCCTTGGCCATCGAGATTGCCGCGGGCTTGGCTAACGAACCAGAAGTCGCTGCCATCGTAGCCGTTCCCTGATGGACCGGGCGGCGTGGTGCCAGGAAAGCCGGCGATGGTGGCGTACTGAAATCGAATCGGACCATCCGGACGAACACCTAGCTGGTCCCATACCGGGGTCGCCGCGGGCCAGCTCTGCGCGTTCCGGCCGGTGCCGGCGAGCGCGTTTGGCGTAAACGCGGCAAACGCGGCGCCGCTGACGGCGGCATACTGACCAAACTCCGCGCGATAGGCCTCTTGCCGCTGCCGAATTTCGCCGAGGAACGTCGTCGCTTCGCCGGTGCGCGCGATGTACACGTAGCGGGTAAACGCGGGAATCGCGATCGCTGCGAGTACCCCTACGATCACCACCACGATCATGAGCTCAAGCAGGGTAAACCCCTCCTCGCGACGATGTGATGATGGGTCGACGGAGCGTTTGCGTTCCACAGTAAACATGGATTATTCGAGTGTAGTCGGTTTTGCGAGGGAAAGCGAAGCAGATTCTTGGCTACGGTTCTTCCGCAGAATCGCGCTCTGCGTCCCCACTGGGGTCGTGCATGCCGTATTTGGATAGCCGATAGCGAAACGAGCGCAGGCTCATGCCGAGCAGCTTGGCCGCTTGGGTGCGGACGCCTTTCGCCTCGGCCATCGCACGCTCCAAAATGCCTCGTTCGATCTCGGACAAATGCGCATCGAGGTCGCATGGGAGCTCGAGCGTAGCGTTCGAAGCCGGCGCGGGCGTATGGACGACATCGTCCATGGTGATGTCGGAACCTTGCGTCAGGGTGACGGCTCGTTCGACGATATTTTCGAGCTCCCGAACGTTGCCGGGGAATCGCTGGTGGGCGAGCCACCGCAAGACCTCCGGGTTGATCGAGAGCCGTCGTCGCTGCAGTGCGCTGTGCTTGCGTAGCATATGCTCAGCGAGCAGGGGAATGTCTTCCACGCGCTCGCGGAGCGGGGGAAGATGCAGCCGAATCACGTTGAGCCTGAAAAACAAATCGCTTCGAAATAGCCCCTGTTCGACGTCGGCGTCGATATCGCGATTGGTGGCCGCGACCACGCGAACATCGACCTCGGTTTCTTCGTGGCCGCCGAGCGGGCGAACTTTGCGTTCCTGGAGCACCCGCAGCAGTTTGACCTGCAGGTTGAGGGGGAGTTCGCCGACTTCATCGAGGAAGATGGTTCCCGCTTGGGCTTGCTGAAAAAGCCCTTTTTTGCGCTTGTCGGCCCCGGTAAAGGCTCCTTTTTCATGGCCGAAGAGCTCGCTCTCCATCAAGTTTTCCGGCAGCGCGCCGCAGTTCACCACCACGAACGGCCCGCCGCGTCGGTCGCCTTGCTCATGCACCGCCCGCGCCACGATCTCTTTCCCTGTTCCGCTTTCGCCAGTGATGAGGACGCTCGTGCGGGCGTCTGCCACGCGGCGCACCAAATCGCGAACGCGGCACATGGCGTCGCTTTTTCCCACCATGTCGCCCTCGCTCCAGGAGGCATGCACTTGGGCGCGGAGGGCTCGGTTTTCATCGACAATGGCGCGTTTTTCGAGCGCTTTTTCAATCGTGGCGAGCAGCTCGCGGTTGCGAAAGGGCTTCTGCAAGTAGTCGTAGGCGCCCTCCCGCATCGCTTCGACCGCCTGCTCGGTTGTCGCAAAGGCGGTCATCATCACCACTTGGGTCGCCTCCTCGCGGGCGAGGGCCGCTTTCAGCACCTCCATCCCCGACCCGTCCGGCATCACCAGATCGGTAATCACCAAGTCAAACGGGGGCGACGATGCAATTCGCGCTTGCCCTTCGTGGGCGCCCGAAGCGACCACCGGCGCATACCCATGCCGGCGAAGCAGAATCTCGAGCATTTCCCGGAGACCCGGTTCGTCGTCGCAGATCAGTACGCGCGGTCCCGCGTTCGCGGTGCCTTCCCTCACCGACGCAGCTCTACGCGAACCCGGCGCGTTCGGTTTGTTCTTTGAGGGTACGGTCCGCGAAGGCCACAATGGCGTCGTACTCGACGTATACGACCCGTTGTTTTTCGTTCGACCGGAGCGCGACAAAGCGCTCCCCCAGCTCGCAGTGCTCGACTTCCGTCACTTCCATCGCCCCGCCGGCTCGTCCGATGTAAAAGGTGAGGCGATGGCCGGCTGCGACCTCGTATCGGGCGTGGGCTCCGGAGACGCCTTCGGCGTGTTCGAGCACTTCGATCAAAGTATTGCGTTCCATGGCCCTGATGGTCCCGGTCTGGAGCGGCGACGTCAAGGCCGTGTCCTCTCGCCAGCGCTCGCGGTGGCGATCGCGGCGGTGACCCTGTCGGCCGCCGGTTGTGTGCCGCGCGATGTGGCACGTGGCCGACACGCGATGGATGCTGGACGTTTCGAGCAGGCCGCGACGCATTTTCGTCGTGCGGCGGAGAACGACCCCCAAGAGCCCGCGCGATGGATGGCGGTGGCTCGCGCGGAGTTGCTCGCTGAACGACCCGCACGCGCGAGAGAAGCGTTTCAGCATGTGGCTGCGCTTCGTCCCAACGATCCGCGGCCGTGGATCGAAATCGGCTATACCCACGAGCTCGAGCGGCACTTTGATCGGGCCGCGGTGTCGTATCAGCGCGCGATAAACGTCATGCCGAAGGCCGCGTTCCCGCGTCGCGTGCTCGGCACGCGGCTGCTTCGGTGGGGCGACGCCGCGCGGGCTGCAAGGGTGCTCGATCGCGCGGTGCGTCTCGAACCGGATCACGCGGAGACGTGGAACGCGCTCGGCCACGCCTACGTTCAATCAGAGCGACCGGATCTGGCACTACGCACCTTCCAGCTCGGCGCGCGACGCCATCCGCAACATATTGGGCTCAAGCTCGGATGGGCGGCAGCGCTGATCAATCGGCGCAGCTATCCCGAGGCGCTGGCCGTGTACGACGAGGTGGTGAAACTAGCGCCTCGGTTTGCCCCGGCGCACGCCGGACGCGGCATTCTATTGCACGAGCTTCGACGCGAAGAGGAAGCCGAAGCTGCGTTTGTGCGTGCGGCGGAAGTCGCTCAGCGCCCCAAACCCTATCGGCGTCGTCTCACCGAGTATCGTGCGCTTCGCAAGCGAGGACACAGGACAAACGAGAGCCGCCGCAGGCCGGAAGATTGACTTGCCGAGATTTGACTTGCCGAGATTGACTTGAAGGCGGAGTAGGGCAGGCTGGCAGAGAGCATGACCGCCCACGCCCACGGAGTCGAAACCCGCATCGAAGGCAGCGTCGCGGTTTGGACGTTGAACCGGCCTCAGCGCCGCAACGCGCTTGCCCGCGCGACCGTGCGACAGCTCGGAATCCTTGCGCGCGCGGTCGCAAAAGACCGCGCCGTGCGTGCCGTGGTGCTCACGGGGGAGGGCGACCAAGCGTTTTGCGCGGGCGCCGATTTGCACGAGCGCCAAAGCATGACCCACGAGGACGTTCGCGACCTACTGAGCCTGTATCGAAGCTCCTTTGGCGCCGTCGATCGCTGCCCCAAACCCATCGTCGCCGCGATCAACGGCGTTGCGCTCGGGGGCGGGTTCGAACTCGCGCTGGCCTGCGACTTTCGCGTTATGGCGACCCACGCCAACGTTGGCCTGCCTGAAGTTTCGCTGGGCATCATTCCCGGCGCAGGCGGCATTCCCCGGCTGACTCGATTGGTCGGCGAAGCCCGAGCCAAAGAGCTCATTTTGTTTTCCGAGCGCTTGGATGCCGACGCCGCACTCGCTTCGGGCGTCGTGCATCGAGTGGGCGACCCCGCCATCGACGTGGCCCTCGAGATGGCCCGTTCGCTCGCGGCAGGCTCCCCCACCGCCATCGCCCAGGCGCTCGCCGCCGTCGACGGCTGCGCGGGAGCCTCTCTCGATGCCGCGCTCTCGATAGAACGGCGCTGCTACGAACGCACCCTCGAATCGCCCGACCGAGAAGAAGCCCTGCGCGCATTTCGCGAAAAGAGAGCGCCCGTGTTCCAGCCGCCTACTGAAGATTGAGCGATTGGTTTGAGCGAGGGCGCATGATCTTCACTCCAGCGTGATCGGATATTTGACGACCATGTCGGGGCCGTCGAATGTGGGGAAGGAGAGCGATCGAGCGACGCGTTCGAGGCAGGCGCCGGGTTCGCCTTGGGTCACCGCCGCGGGGCCGGAGAGGTTGGCTTTGGTGACGCGACCGCTTCCGGCGATGCGGAGCCCGAACCGAAGGGTGCCGACAGCGGGCTGGTCGGTGTCGACGAGAACCAAGCAGCGGCGTATGGCGCGCGACGCGCCATCGAACGCTGCTTCGATTTGAGATGCGGGGAGCTGCTGTTCTCCGCCGTGTTCTCCGGCGTTCAGTTCTCTCGGGGAGCCATCATCGAGCAAGTCTCCTCGTTCAAAGTGGCCCGCCGGATCGTGCTGGCGCCGCCGGGCGATTCGTCTGCGCCGCCTGCGTGGTCCTTGTGCGCCCGGTTTGTCGTCTTTCACCAGCGTTCCGGAAGGAACGGCGGTGATCTCGGGTTCCGTGGCTCCGAAACTGGGCAACAAGCCCGTCAACTGTGCAGCCCAAGCCGCTCCCCAAAGCACACTCGCAACCACGAATCCAAGCGCGAACCGACCCATAGCGCACGGTGTAGCAGTTTCTGAAGCGACCGGCCTTTTTGGGACATGACGACCGTGCACGCTTGGCTTGTGTGCAACTCAGAACAGCGGAGGAACGCGCTCGCAACGGTTCGCTCGACCTTTCTCAATTGCGCCATTCAACAACACAAAGGAATCAGACAACACGTCGATCTGGTTGATTTCCTCGTCGCGCGCGTACACGGGCGAACTCAGATAGTACCGTGTTCCTTTGACTTTCTTGAGCTGCCCGAGCGCGGACCGACCCGTGAGGTCCCAAGAATAAATCAGGGCTACGGCACTGGTGGAGTAGATGTCCAGATACACCAGACCGTCCTGGCACTTCAAATGTAAAGCCTCCACGGTGGGCTGCGTCTTTTCAGTCTGCTCTGACAGCGAAGCATCTGTACCCGCGACGCATCCACCACAAACGACGCATCCAAGGACCGCGAGGCGAACGTAGATTTCGACTCCCCGAATTGTTCGGTTTGGCATGTTTGAGCTCCTAGTGACTCCCGAAGTGTGAAGCAAATCACGTGCCATCTGGGCGCGAGCGTTCTCCGACCGTCCGCAAACCCGCTACTCGTCGACTCGCTGTTTGTCGACCTGCTATTCGTCGACAAAGCGGCGATGCCATTCCTCTTGTGCGACGCGCGGGTAGTCGATGTCCTCGGTGGGCTGAAAATAGAGAATCTCCGGCTGAAGCAATGCATGCTCCCATCGCTTCGCGACGTCTCGATAGAGCGGCAGTCGATCCCTTCGGTTGACGTCGCCGACGGCTGGGTACTCGCCAAGCTTCGCGACGACGATTCCGTTTTGCAGCGTTCGGATCTCTACCTCAGGCGGCAACGCCTCGGGGGTCACGCTGGATGGACCAAGGGTGGACATGACCGATGGACCGAAGGCGTTGAGCCAATAGGGCCCCATGATGCGCCCTCGAATGTTCCAGGCGGCGGACGCTGGCTCCGCGATGTCGAACCCCGGGTATCGCTTTACGATGGGATAGGTTCTCTCGTGGGCGTTGTCGCACACCAGAGCGGGATGACCGTACGCGTATTCACAAGACAGCAGCGCGCACATTTCTTCGAAGAAAGAAATCACGCCAGAGGTGTCCACATCCAAAAACGTTTCCTGCGCGATTCGAAAGGTCAGTACGCTGAGCTTGTTTGGTCGCTCTTCTGCAGGAACTTCCGGATTGTGGCAGTAGAACACCTCATGCACGTTCGCGTTTTCTTCTGACCCCAGCAACGCGAGCTCCGCGTAGTCCGCGCGCGCGGTCGGTTCGACCACGTCTTGTTCGATCAGCGCCGCGTAGTCACGGGGAAACGGAAGCATTTCGCCTTCCTCATCGACGAAAAAACGGATTTTGCCGTGTCCTATGCCATTGAGAAACCGCCTGAACGCGTCGCCCACAATGGCGGGCTGAATATCCTCCCGGCGAAGAAAAAAGGCGAACAAGAACGAATCACGAACTCTGAGCATTCGGCCATCGCGAATGGTGATGGTCGGCCAAAGGGGCGAGCCTGGTTTTTGCGGATCGCGCATAGACACTCCTGATTTGAACTAGCTGGGAAAGATGAGCTTGGGCTCGACTCCGAGAATCCGTCGGTATGACTCTTTCTGTCCGCGACGCCATTTCCCTGGCTTTGATTGACCAGACGGGCAAGGAAACTTCAGATCCCGCACCCCGGCGAGTGCGGTTTCGCCTCGCCAGCTTTTGTGGATGCCCGCGCGGGCATTTCCAGGCTACAACGGCGGCCTCATGTCCGGGGTGCGCCGAAGCTCGTCGACCCGGGAGCGGGTGGCCTCGATGGTCGACGCGCTGCTGGAAAGTCGGCCTGCGAAACTGTTGCTCGCAACGCTGATTGTGATTTCGGTGTTGCCGTATCCTGCGTTCGACGATCTGCTGCGGCCTGTGTACCTAACGGTATTCGGCGTCGAATTTATGTGTCGCGCCGCGCTGCTCGCGATGGGCCATACGCCGCGCACCCGCCCTGAGTTTGCTTTTTTGGCCATCGACGCCGGCGCATTGGTGAGTTTTTTGCCGCTGGAACATTGGCTATCTCCCGAGTGGCGCTTCGCCGCGCGGTTTTTGAGGCTGGCCCGGCTTCTGGCTCTACTGCGGTTTTTTCGCGGGCTCGCCATCAACGTCTATCGCGTGCTCACTCGGCGCGAGCAGTTGCAGCAGCTCGGGTTGATCACGCTCGCCGTGTCGGTGCTTTCGTTTGGTTCGGCAGTGGTGCTCACCAACCTGGACATTCTGCACGACTACAACGGCACCGCGCGTCCCGATGATTTTTGGGATCGCATGTGGTGGGCCTTTCGCCAGGTCGAAAGCCCAGACAACTTGGTGCGCAGTGTGCGCGGACATCCGCTGCTCGTGGGCACTTCGCTGGCCCTGACCATCGTCGGCATCTTCGTGTTTTCCTACTTGATCGGTATCGCTGCCAACGTCGTGGACCAAGTCGTTCGCGCGGAGCGGCGCCGGCCGGTGGTCTATCAAGGGCACACGCTCATCATGGGCGCGATTCAGCGCAGCGAGCTCTTGGTGCGCGAATTTGTTCGGATGTATTTCAAGAATCGCGAGCATCGTCGATTCCGCTTGCACGAAGTTGCGGCCTGGTTGCGTTCGGGAGGGCCTCGTCCTCGCCGAGGGGCGCTCCCGCGAATGGCGTTATTGGGGAAAGGCCAACAGCCGCCGGGATACCTTTTTGACCCTGGCATGCGCTGGGTCGTGTATCGAGAGGGCGATCCGTCTGATTTGCACGCCCTCAATCGCGTCGCCGCCGCGGATGCCAAACGCGCCGTGATCATCGCCGACCGCGACGCGGGCGACGATGCCGATGCGATTACGGTGGCACGTTTGGGAGCGCTTCGCGCGCAAAATCGAGCTGCGCATGTGTTCGTCGAAGTGGTGCGAGGCGAAACCGATCGGGTGGTTCACGCGGTGGGCGGGGAGGGCACGTTTTCCCTGAATATGTCGCGCTTTCTCGGTCTGCTCTTGTGCCACCACCTCATCGTGCCGCGCATGGAAGACCTGCTCAAAGAACTGCTCACCGCGCAGGGCAGCGAGTTTTATACCCATGTGTTTGTGGACCCCGCGGAGCATCGCGCGCTGGCTCGCGTGGAGCACCCCGCGGCGTCATTTAGAGAGCTCGCGCGCCAGGCATACGCCGAGCACGGCCTGATTCTCGCGGGCGTGTTGCTCGGACCTGAACCCGTCCATCTACAGCC
Source organism: Myxococcota bacterium (assembly GCA_028284955.1). Classification (GTDB taxonomy): domain Bacteria; phylum Myxococcota_A; class Polyangia; order Polyangiales; family Houyiibacteriaceae; genus JANQQS01. The sequence goes on from JANQQS010000025.1 coordinate 24,344, forward strand.
CGCCGCGCTAATTCCGGTGGATCGTTTGGCCACGTGGGTCAATCCGCTCGGAGAACCGCAGCCTGACGGTGAAGCGCTGGGCGCGAAGCGCGGGGAGGTGCCGCTGGCGAATTTGCGCGGCATTATCGGCATCGCGGATAGCTATGGTCCGCTGCGGCGGTTTGGGTCGTCGCTCATGACGCGTAGCCGCTCGTCGATGAAGCCATCAGAATACTCACCCTCTGAACACCCCGCCTCCGCGCACGCGGCTGCGTTGGTCGATCGGATTCGTGTTCCCAAACGGGCTTTGCGGCGCGTGCTGATCGTGGGCCAAAGCCCCGCGTTGAGTTCACTGGTCGACGGGCTCGCGCGCTTTGTGCCAGAAATCGACGTGCACGTCGTGCTTCGGGAGAACAAACACCTTCCGCGCGTGCTCCGTGACCTTGGTCTTCAACCTCATGCATCGCACAACCTACGTGAGCCGCAGGGATGCTCCCGCGAGCTAGAGCGCGGAGGCCGGCTCACCGTGCGTACGACGCAAGAACGAGGGCTCGCGCAGTTCACCGCGTCTTGTTTGAGCCCCGCGCAGACGCCCGATGCGATGGTGTTTCTTGCCGATCCCGACGCCGTCGATGTCGATGCACGAACCGTGATGGAAGTGTTGCAGTTTGCCGACGTGGCTGGCGACACGTTGTCCGCGCAGGATGCCGAGCCTGCGGCGGGCGGGCTGCGGCAGTTCTTGGTGGAAATTCGAGCAATCAGCCGAGGCGCTCAGCTTGACGAAAAAGTGGCGGCCATCATGCGCGCGAAACACTGCGCACCAGTGCGCGTGACCTTGGTGAGTACCGACCAAATCCGAAACTACTTCATGGTGCACAGCGCGTTCGTGCCGGGCGTGACGGCTATCTACGAGCAGCTGCTGGGTGCGCGTGGCCAGGAGCTCGTCCGTTTGCCGGTCGCGCCGACCTCGTCGGACGAGCCTGCTGCGAGCGTGACCCTGACGCTTGCTGAGATCGCCGATGCATTGGTGGATCGTGAATGCGTGCCCATCGCGATCGAACTGGCCGACCAAGTCGTGATTCGACCGTCGCCTCAGCAAACGTTCGATACTGCATCCATACGCGCCATCTTCGCCATCGGCGAAAGCGACACGCTCAGCGATGTGTTCCCGGCAACTGTATTTCCGGAAACCAGCTAGCGACGGTGGTGCACCTCCCCACGACGGATCTCATGCGAAGTTTACATAATATACCTTCTGCGAAATATGAACCTGAAGGAAGCGGTTCTCGACCGCGGGGTCGCTGCTAAGGGGCCGTCCTACTAGAGCAAATCGAAGGCGAAGAAACCGCCGCCGTTGGAGAGCACAAAGCCCAGTCGGCCCGAGGCGACTGCCGGAGCGCCGAAGCCGTGGTCGCTGCTTAGCCGGGCGACTTCGGTGCCGTCGCGCAACGCGATCGCGAGGAACGAGCCCTTGGATTCGCCGACGAGGACCAAGCCGTTGTCGGTGACGATCGGCGCGGTCGGTGCGCCCCGGCCGACCGGATGTTTCCAGTAGATTTTGCGCGTCTGCCGATGCACCACGACGACGCCGTCGATGGCCGAGGCGAGCACCAGCCAATCGCCCACCGTGGTGATGCCGGAGACGCGCAGGATGTCCGGCTCGCGCCACACCACCGAGCCGTTGGACAGCTCGAGCGCGTACAGCCCGCCCGAAAACGATGCCGCATACACCTTATCGTCGACCACTGCGGGCGTCGTGTCGACGTCGAGAAACTGCGTCACGCCTCCGCTTTCGCTCGGCAAATCGAGCGACGTGTCGCGCTCCCACTGCACGCTTCCGTCGCCAGGGTCGAGGGCGACCACCACGCCGTCGGTGGATGCGGTCAGCAGATGCCGATCGATCAACGTCACACCCGCGTGTCCAGCCACCGAAAGGTCTTCGCTTTCGTATTCGCGGTCATAGCGCCACACAACTTCGCCATCTTTTCGCGACAGCGCGACAACCTGGTCGTCGTCGGTCGCGGCATAGATGACATCATCGCTGAGCACCGGAGCGGTGCGGAGCGGTCCGCCGAGCTCCGCTGTCCACTGCTTGGCGCCGTCCCGCGCGCGAAGCGCGTGCATCGTTCCGTCTTCGGTTCCCACGAAGACTTCTTCGCTGCGCGTATCGACTACGGCGGGCGCATCAATGGGCGCTTTGGCGTCATACTCGAACGCGAGCCCACCCTCGGAGGTAAACGAGAGAAAATGGCCCTCGCTGTCCCCGATGAATACCCGGTTGTGCGCCGGGTCGAGCGCTGCGCTGGCTCGCTCGATGACGGTGAAGTCGCCCTCAAACCGGCGTGTAATGTCTTTTTTCCAGCGCACGCGAAAGGCGCCCTGCCCTGGCTGGAATTGCGAGATCCGGTCGCGGTCGATCCAGCGGTAGTCTTTCGCCGCTGCGCCGTTGCATCCGGCCAGCGCGAAGATCGGGAGCAGTGTCATAGACCAAAGTGCGATGGAACACGACAGCCCGCCGGGCCATCGGAGCGAGGGGCGCGGCGATTGAGCGGAGATCATGGTGCGTCAGGCGCAGAGGGAGGTTCCGCTTCGGCGGGTTTTGGAGTTTCCGAACCCGGGTTCTCTGGCGCGGCCGAGGCGGAAGGAACCGAGGTCTCAGGTTCCGAGGAGGGTTCAGGCGCCGCGGTTTTGGAGGGTACCGGGCGTTTAGCGGGACGCTGTGATTTGATGGGACGTTGTGATTTGGCGGGACGCTGTGATTTGGCAGGACGCTGTGATTCGGCGAGATCTTGGGATTTGATTGGACGCGGCGACGTGGGTTGCGATTTGACTGGCGACGTGACCGGGCTTTGAGCCTCGGCCGGACCTTCCGTGGCTGGCGTTTCTGGTGCGTTGGGGGCGCCCGCGCCTTCTGCAGCAGGATTAGCCTTCTTCTGTGCCTGCAGCTTCTTGATGATCTCCTGGAGTTTTTCCTGGGAGATTCCGCCCGACCCGTCGCCCCCGCTGGTCGTAAACGCGCCCGGAGGGCCACCTGGCGCGCTCGGCATCCCCGGCGGGCTCGATCGCCGCGCGCGAGACGGGTCGAGCATCGTCAGCCGCAAATCGGCTTGGTCTTTGAGAAATGGTGCGTCGGGAGCGTCTTCTTTTTCGAGGTTCTTGAGAAGCGCCTCCAGCGTTTTCTGCGCGGTGGCCTCGTCTCCCTGGGCGAGTTGAATCCGCGCCCGATGGTAGGTCGCGAGATTCGCAAACGCGCCCTTGTTCATCTTGCTGAGCGTATCGAGCCGCGCGTTCGCCTTGCCGAACTGCTTTTGTGCTTCAAACGCGAGCGCAGCGCCTTCGGCGGCTTTCCCGCGAACAAAAGGGTCTTTTGAACTTTTGCCTGCCGCATCGTAGGCGACCTGAGCTTTTTGATATTCTTCTTGCTCGAAAAGCGCCGCAGCTTGTCCGAGCTTGGCCCACGCGCCGATGTCGGTTCCCTGATGACGCGACACCACGCGACCAAACTTCTTCTGGGTGGCCTTGGCGCGGGCCTGGGCGGACGCAAACGGCTTCTGGTCATCCTCTACCGCGGCGGCCGAGCCCTCCGATTCGAGGGGCGTGTTCGCGGTTTCGACGGCCGCCCACAGCAAGCCCGACGCCGCTTGTGCTTTCTGCCCCAAATACATCTGCGCGCCGACTCCTGCCGCGACCGCGATCACCACGCCGCCGACCGCTCCCCATACTTTGCCGCGGTTGTTCTGCACCCATTGCAGGGCCGACGATGTTCGTTTGAGGGCTCGGGTCTCGACCTGCTCGGCTTGCCTTCCCTGCTTGGCCGCTTTTCGCGCCGCCTTCGCGGCCTTGGCCGCGGCGAGACGTTGGCCAGGGGTTAGCGGCTTCGGTTTGTCGTCGCCACTTGAGCCCCTTGCTGCCTCAGGATCGTCTGACGAATCAGGGGATGTTGGTTCTGTGTTTGCCACTGCGTGAAGCTCCGAATTCGAAGGCGCGAAGGAACGCGAGACTATACACAGGGGTCGGGACCGGTCAACGAGCCGCGCACGCTAGACATCCGGATACCGGGTCTCCGGATACGTTCAGTAACCTTATATCGATGTACTTCATGAACTGTTCAATGTGCGCTTGGGGAAGTTTTTGGATAGACGGTTCGAGAAGCGTTTGAGAAACAAGACGGCGCTACAACGGAAAGGCGAATGCGCGGATTGACCCAAAAGACTCTCGTCTACACATGGCTTGCGGTCGCAAGCGCGTTTCTCACCCCGGCCGTGGCGGAAGCCTATGAGGAACAGCTCACGATCGCGCTGGATGCAGGGTATTCGTCGATCGTGGGCGAGACTGCAGCGCCGCGAGGGGGGCCCGGGGCCGGGATCGCGGTGGGGCTTGGGATCGGCGACGCATGGGTCGTGCAAGCTCGGTACGGGTATGCGCGCCATGTTGCCGGCGACGGTCTGCACGTGCACGTGTGGGGCGCAGAAGCCCTCTACCAACTCGATGTGACGCGCTGGGTACCCTACTTTGGCGCAGGCGTGGATGCGCTGGGCACCATGTTCCAGGGCGCGTTCACGCCCGATTTTGCGGTTCATGGCGTGCTGGGCCTCGATTTTCTCGTGAATCGACGCTGGATTGTGGGCGTCGAGGTGCGCCCCTACGTGCTTCCTCTGGATATTGACGACGTAAGCGTCGACCCGGTCTACATTACCGCGTCGGCTCGCGTGGCATGGGTGATCGACCTCTTTTAGCTCCGCGATTTGGGTGTTTGGTCGGCCCCTTAGCCGTAACGGTGACAAGGTGTCGAACTTGATCGACGGTTCGTTTGCCGATGCCTCGAACTTGAGCGAGGTCGTCGACCGACTGAAATCGTTTGGCTCCGCGTCGATGACTCACGATGCGTTTGGCGATGGCCGGGCCAACGCGAGGCAGGAGCTCGAGGTCTTCGGCGGTGGCTGTATTTAGGTCGATGCGTTTTCCATCACGAAGCGCATCGGCCGCGCCTTGTCGCTGCTTTTCGCGCTTGTTTCGCGGCTGAAGCGGCGCCTCGGTACGCGCTCCCGCTCGATGCTCCGCTTCAATGTATCTCGCTCGAGTACGGCCTCGTTCGGCAAGGCCGACCAAACCCATCGCGATGACCAACACCGCGGCTGCTTGCGTGGCCGCTGCGTTCATACTCGTTTATCGGTTTCGCCTTCGACGGGTTGCGTACAAAGTGCGAGGAAACCTACAAAGCGGAAGAAACGGACTACACGGACGATTCGTTTGCCAAAAAACCGTCGTGCAGGGTTCTTAGCGCCAATTCGGCGTACTTTTCGTGAATCAAGCACGAGGTTTTGATTTCGCTGGTGCTGATCGCCTCAATATTGATGCCTTCGGTGGCGAGCAAGCGAAACATGCGCGCGGCGACTCCGGCGTGGCTGCGCATGCCCAGTCCAACGATCGAGATCTTTACAACCTCGTTGTCGATAACGACCCCTGATGCTCCTATATCGCTTGCGATACGTTCGGTTAGATCGCCGATTCGGTCGGCGTCGTCTCGGGTCACGGTGAACGTCAGGTCGGTGGCCTGGTCCTTGGAGATGTTTTGAATGATCATATCCACCGACACATTGGCTTCGGCGAGCGGCTCAAACACGTTGGCGACCATGCCCGGCTGGTCGGGCACCGAGCGCATGGTGACCTTCACCGCGTTGCGGTCGGTGGTTACGCCGGCCACCACCACCGACTCGAGCGCTTCCTCTTCCCCAGTCACCATCGTTCCCTCCGCGTCGGAGAAACTAGAGCGCACATGCACGCGCACCCCGTACTTCATGGCCAGCTCGACCGACCGAATTTGCAGCACTTTGGCTCCCAGCGACGCGAGTTCGAGCATCTCTTCGTAGCTGATGCAGTCGAGCTTCCGCGCGCTCGGGCAAATGTTGGGGTCGGCGGTATAGACCCCGTCGACATCGGTGTAGATCTCGCACACGTCGGCGTTCGATGCGGCGGCAATCGCGACCGCCGACGTATCGGTTCCGCCGCGACCGAGGGTGGTGATGTTCCCGTCGGCGTCCGTGCCCTGAAACCCAGCCACCACCACGACATCATGCGTGCCAAGCGCTTCTTTGAGCCGGTCGGCATCGATTCGGGCGATACGGGCTTTGGTGTGGACGTTGTCGGTCAGAATTCGGGCCTGAAATCCCATCATCGACCGAGCTTGAATGCCCATATGATTGAGCGTGATCGAGAGCAGCGCCGAGCTCACCTGCTCGCCGCTAGACACCAGCACATCCATCTCGCGATCGATGGGCTGGCCCGCGAGCTCGCGTCCGAGCCGAAGCAATCGGTCGGTCTCCCCCGCCATCGCGCTCACCACCGCAATCACGTGATGACCCTGCCGCTGCGTCGCCGCGATACGCTCCGCGACGGCGCGTATCCGATCCGGCGACCCGACGCTGGTACCGCCAAACTTCTGAACATAGAGGCCCACGGCGCCGCAGCTTAATGACGCCCCTTTGCGAGTCAACGGCGGCGCGCGCCCCGCCCGCGGCCAATTGACGATTCGACCGATGAGTCACAAAATGAGACACATGAAAGAAATCACCATTCGCGAGCTGCACGAACGCACCGGACATTGGGTTCGGCGCACCAAGCTCGACCGAGTCGTGATCACGGATCGCGGCGTCAAGCGAGCGGTACTGATTCCTTTCGAAGACGACGAGGCTCCCCCGCGTACGCTGCGAGATCGCAAATTGACTCGTGCGTACGCGGCGCTGCAAGGACGGCTCGGTCCGGGCCGTGCCCTCGACGTGACCGACCTTATTTCTGAAGATCGCGATCGCGAATGATCTACTTCGATACAGCTTATCTTGCGCGATGCTATCTCGAGGATGAAAGCTACGAAGCGGTTCGTGGTTTGGCCGAAAACGATGTCGTCGCGTGCTCCGAACTCGGTCGCGCGGAGCTTTCTGCGGTGTTTCATCGAAAGCGACGCGAGGGAGCGATCGACGATCAAACCCATGAAATCCTGCTGGCCCAACTCGAGCAAGACGACCGCGACGAGATATGGCAGTGGCTAACTCTCGACCGCGACGTCATTGACCGGGTCATGGAATCGTTCCGCGCCCTCCCCGCCGACCTCTTCGTACGCACCGCCGACGCCGTGCATCTCTCCACAGCGAAGCACGCGGGCGTAACCCGCTTGTTCACAAACGACCGCCACATGCTTCGCGCAGCTCCTCATTTCGGAGTCGCCGCGGACGACATCATCGGCCGGCGCGGCTAGCGCTGCCGCGAGCTTACGCTTCCCTGCTTTTCGTTCCGGTCCCGCGCTTCGTCACGGTCCTTGCCGCGACGCACGTCTCGCTCGGCGGGTGAACCGTTGCCCTTAGACGGCGCGTTACCAGGCCGGTCGGCGCCGCCCTTGCGCCCGCGCTTCGACTTCGAACGTGAAGGAAGTGGCTCGCCGTAATCTTCCTTGAGCTTCTTGGTCAGCCGGTCGAGCATCATACGCTCGATGTAGCTCGGCATCGCAGGCACGGTAAACACCACCCGGATTCGAGATTCGCCATTCTCTTGAAACCGAATCAGCTCAGCGCTCCCCGGCACCGCGCGCCCGCCATCGGTGTAATCAAACACGACATAGCCAATATCGGGATCCCGGTCGCGAATGGGAAAGCCATAGTCAACCCGCACCATCCGCACGAGCCCTCCCCAAACCTGGTCAAACCGATAACGATACTCCGAACGATTCTTGGCCTGCGCAGGAGATGAAAGGCACAAAAACAGCATGAAAGGCGCAAAACCGGCGCAGAGACGCATCACACGTCTCTCCCCTACTCTTCTATCCACGCCTCTTCTGAGACGAACGCGAAGCGATTGAGCCCGGAGCATAGGAACACTCTACGCTGTCGCTCCTCGCGTCCTCAAAAAAGTGATCCCTACGGTGGGCTCCTCGTGCTGTGCCTTGCGACGGACGTAGCAGCGTCCCGAGAAACCGAGGCTGGTGTGTTCAGCCTCCAAGTAGCGGTCTTGCTTTATTGGCTCCCGTACCGTATGATATTTACGGTAGATTTATGACGGTTATACGATGAGCCTCGCAGCAAAGCCAAATCTCAAGCCTGGACGAGCCTACCGCACGAAGGAGCTTCGGCGCTGGAGCGCCAACCCGACGCGGCTGGCCCGGCGCCTCGTGCATGAAGGCAGGTTGCGAGAAGCTGCGCACGGGCTTTTCTACGCACCCGTAGAGAGCCGCTTTGGTCTGGCACCGGCGCGAGACGAGGAGATTCTGCGTGCGTTCTTCGACGGTGACCGCTTCGTGATCACCGGACCACCGCGCTGGAATGCACTCGGCCTCGGCTCGACCGCGATGTTCGCGGCAACGCTCGTCTACAACACTCGGCGCACGGGCGAGTTCATCTTCGATGGGCGACGCTTCCTGCTTCGGCGGGTGATGTTCCCCGAGTCACCGCCGCCAGAGTGGTTCGTGATCGATCTGGTTCAGCATCACGAAATGGTTGGTGTCTCTCTCTCCGATCTCGAACAGCAGTTAACGTCCACGCTGGTGGATGGACGCTGGGACGCGAAGCGTCTTCGTGCCATGGCAAGCGAGTACGGAATGAAAGCGACGCTCGAGATGGTGGAGCGCTGTCTGGCAGAGGCCGAACTCAGCGGATGAGATTCGTCCACCAAGACCGAGATTTCCAGGAGCTCATCAGCATCGTCGCGCGTGACACTGGGATCGCTGCTGCGCTCATCGAGAAAGACTACTGGGTGACGCACACGCTGTGGGCGCTGCATGAGACCGGTCTTGAACTTTGGTTCAAAGGCGGCACTTCGCTCTCCAAAGGCTTCGCTTTGACTCAGCGCTTCTCCGAGGATCTCGATCTCATGATTCAGCATGGCACCGTCTCGAGGCTGCCCGAGGTCGCGAACTGGACGAGCACAAACAAAGGGCCGGTGAAGCAGCGCGTCGAGTTCTACGACGCGCTCGCCCAGACCCTCGTCGTACCCGGCGTTCGGGTCGAGCGCGACGCGAGCCGAATCGACAAGCATGCACGCGGCGCCGACTACCTCGGTCACTACCCCGGCACGCTGCTTGTTCAGCTCGCGCCGGCCATGAGTCCGTTCGTGCGGCTCGAGGTCGGCCGCGCTCGCGTCGTCCCGTACGTATCACGGAGGCTCGACTCGTTCGTCCACACCCACCTCTCCAAGCAGAGGATGCTGGTCAACTACGTGGACAACCGTCCCATGGCAGTCCGCTGCGTTCATCCGCTGGTCACTTTGCTTGAGAAGCTCGACGCCATGACGCGCCGGTATGGCCGTGACGAGATGAAGGCGGATGCGTTCGTTCGCCACTACGAGGACGCGGCGCAGATCATTCGGGCATCAGACAACCTGCCCGACATAGGCCTGTCGTCCGCTAGCCTCGCTGCAGATATGCTTGCCCAGAAAGACATCGCTAAGCTCCCCTCCATCGACGAGCCCGCCTTCCACCTCGCCGACCAAGACAAGCGTGTGAAGGTCGAGCGAGCGTTCGGAAAGATTGCGCCGATGTTTTGGGGCCCTCGGATCCCGCTCGACGAGTGCTGCTCCGTCATCCGTGCTTGGATCAAGCGGCTGGTCTAGTCGCCCACCGCGCGCGACTACGACTCATCACGAAAACAAACTCCGCTGGCATGTGAAGCATCCGGCGGACAAAGCTTCATTGCCCAAGGGGTCGCGCTTCTTTCCACATGTCCTGAAACACTTTCTCCACCTTGTTGCGCATGGTGTTGTCCAGGCGCGTAATGAACGAGTGGTTTTTTCCCAAACTGTTTAGGGACGTTCCCAGGAGAAAAGCCATGTGTCGACCAATGACGAAGCGGTCGTGGATGTTCTGATGGGTTCGAATCTCGAATGAAGCATTCGCTGCGATGCGTGTCATGTCGCCGACTTCTTCTGGTTTCAGTTTGTTTTTGTTGAGCAGAACTCGACCGTTGCGACGAAGAAAGTGCTTCACCTCATCCGCCTGGGCCGGTTTCAAATATGGGTCGCAAATGGATAGGTCCCCGCCGGTTTGTCTGAGTTCCAGGACATCCGCGAGAGGAATGTCCTCGCCAAATGGCGGTATATGTCTCACGGTCGCAGGAGCGGAAAAGCCGAGCCAGGGAGCACGAGATTTCCACGGCTCGTTGGTGACATATCCGCCGCCGAAACCCCTGACCAAACGGACCGGAATCGAATCCCACTTACCCTTCGAATCGACGACGGTAAGGGTCCAGTCGCTACCGGACACTCCGTGATGCTCTCTGGGCGTACGCGCCGCCCGTGGTGGTCGGGTTTCGCTTGCCGCCGACATACACGAAAACATGGGCTCCACATACTTGAGTTGCAGGAACTTCAGCGCCTCCGTTTCAGGTACGCTATGCCATGCACCACAGTCCTGAACTTTGCAGCTGGCCTTGGAAAGAGAGACCGATCCGTCACGAACTTCAGAGATAAGGAGTGCTTGATCAAGCTCCGCGCCGTCGTGGACAACCAGTTGATTCGAATCGCAGAAGAAAAGTTCCTTGAACTGAGGAATGATCACGACAGCGGAGCCCGCATAGCCTCGAGTAGAACGCTTCAACCCATGCTTCTCGAGTTCATTTTCGTCTACCGAGTCCCAGATTTCGGCTGCAGCGCGGTATTTTTCATCGGGCAGTGCCCAGAGTTCATAGACGACTATGGGCAGTGCTAGGTCCCAACTCGCGGAGCACGGATCGGTTTCAGGAAATCCCCATACCGGGGGCTCTGTCCGCCGTGCTTCAAACTGCGAGGCGCCAAGCAAGTCTTTCACCACGGTCGATACTCGGACCGGGTCGCTCAGACATCTGCGCGATGTTTTGAGCTTCGAGGTCCCAACGTCCGCACACCACTTCGGGGGATCTGAATCGTCCCATCCCAAAACGCGCTGCAAAACGGTGATGCCGGCATTTGTGCTTTCCGTGGTGAGTATGAACCACCTCGTGATCGACGACGCATCTTCTTCCTCCGCGCGGAGGAGCCATGCGTTGTGTATTGATTTGTCAAGATCCACGATCTTCTGAATTCAACCCTGCGAGTCATTCAGTCAAGTTCGTGCTTTCGTCGTGGGGACCCGACAATGGCTGGAGAATCTCTTGGCTAGGATTCCGAAGAAATCAAATGCGCGGGGCTCGACCAACTGCGTACTGGGCCGGCGCTTCGCGAGCGTTCCGGTCGCAGTGCCGTGGGTCTATTCAAGCAGGCGGAAGGATCGAGACCTGGTTCCAGGACCTGAGTGTCCTTTGTTGACATAGTTTTAAAAAAGGACATATTGTTGGAGGCGACCTCAGCCGTGGGGAGGACCAATGGTGTACACCCCGAAGACCGTGCGTGGCGGATTGGTCTGCGGGACGGAGAGTGATTGGTGCATACCCCAGTGTACGTTCTCGACGATGAGGAACTCATGATGCCGAGCGCGGTGAAGGTATGTTCGGCCGACGATGCTCGGCGAGCCTACGCCGAGAAAAGGCACTCGATCTGGTTCGCTCCGAACAATGCTAGTCTGAGCGTTCTTGCGAAGGCGGTCACCATCGGGAAGCCGCGACACGCGCTTCTGGCTTTGAAGAAGGTGTCGGTGGCCCGTCGAGGGCTCTTGGACGCACTCTTCGCTGTGGTGGTCGAGCCGACGGTCACGAAGATGTTGCCGCGTGATGAATTGCGCGAAGTATTGGTTGCGGACAATCGGCAGGATCTTTTTGTAGCGGCTCATGCGGTGCCGCAGGACGACGCTCTGGTTCTTTTTCGCGGTGACCTCCGCTCTTTGATCGTTCCGCTCTCGGCCTTCAAGGGAAAGAAAGGGGGACCAAAACCGAACCCAAGGAAGGTGTCGGTTGCAGACTATGGGCAGACGGTCTGCCTTGGTGAGTTCGAGATTGCTTCGGATGCGCTGCTCTACGAGTTCGATCCGGATGCACGACGGCGGGCGAAGCATCGCGAGATCAGCGCTGACGACTCTCTCGGGGCAAGTATCAGGCGCCTGCGGCTACAGAGAGGCCTCGCGCGAACGGATTTCGGGTCACTTGCCAGCAAGACCATTGCTCGGATCGAGCGGGGAGAGGTGGAGCCGCGACCGACGACGGTCGCGTATATCGCGAAGGCTCTCGGCGTGAATGCAGACGAGCTAAGCTCGTTTTGAGGATTCGATGACTGCAGATGGTTTTTGCTTCGTAGAGATCTAGAGGCCTAGGGAGACACCACTTCGATCATTCGGGAGCCGCCGTGGGATCGTGGGCCGTGTTCGTGGCAGTAGAACTCTTGGGAGAATGGTGCGCGGAAGGGTTCGGCTCCGGATGGTGGTGCTCCCGGATCATAGAGCGCGTTCGCCGGCGGGTTCCATCGCATGCCGCGGGCGAAGTCGCTCAAGGAGCGGCCGTTCATGTGCGGAAAGTCGAATCCGCCGGAGTGGATGCCGTGCGGGGTGCCGGGGTTTTCCATGAGAAGGATGGTCCCGGTTTTAACTTCGAGCGTTCGATAGGAGAATAGGCCGCCGCGGGGGTCGGCTTGGTTTGGGAGCAAGCGGTCGTAGAAGATGGGCCCGGTCGATACGTTGAAGGCGAGCTCTTCGTTTGCTCCGTCGCGCCGCGCGCGCACGACGACGGGGAGCGCGGCTCGAGGCGGTGGGACCACGGTTCGGTCTCCGTCGGTGGTCACTTCTGAAGTCACGACTACCTGGACGTTGCGACCGGGGTCGATTTCGGAAACGACTTGCCCGTCTTCGTTTTCGAAGTGCACGCGGACTTCATCGCTCTCGCTTTCCCCTTGCAGGGTGACCTTGCCCTTCCCTGCGATTGCCTCCCCTCGGATCGACAGCGGCAAAGAGGTGCGCCCTCCTAAATCGACTTGGAGGTCGGCGCCGTCGTCCAATGCGAGGGCGAGGTTCGGGTTGCCGGCTTGTCCTGGCTCGCTGGTCACCGATTGGCTGCACCCGAATGCGCTCGCGGCGAGCCATGCGAGCGTGGTCGCCCTACTACGACGTGTCACTGCGATCAGTCCTTGGCCAGGTATCCGATCACTTGCTCGAGCTCAGGCTCGGTGAACGATCGGAAGCGAATCGGCGGCATACGCCCAGGGTCATGGTCGGGCGCGCGGAGCCTCTGAATGGCGACGTCTTTTTGCTCTCGCGTGAGAGCCGATACATCATCGACGAGGAACTTCGCCTTTGCCGTTCCCGCGGCCGTTGCTTCGGTATGGCATTGCGCGCAGGCGTTGACGAGCATCGCCTCGGGGTCGAGGCCTTCTTTCACGCCCAGGCCCATGGCGCGCGCTTTGTCGGGGTCGAGCGCGCGCCGCAGGTCGGGGAGATCTTCGCGCGAAAGGTCTCCCTTTCGATAGGCCTCGTAGGCTGCTTTGAGTTCGGCGATGCGCTCGGGCGACTCCACCGCGGCGGCAAAATGGGGCGGGGGATTGGTCTGCCCCGTCACGAATGCGTTGTAGAGCTGATTCCAGGTTTCGCTTGTGCCCGTGTTTCGTAGCTCGCCTTGAATCTTGCGCCCTTCAAACTCGATGGGCTGCAGATCGGGTGAGCCGCTGAAATACATTCCCGACCACAGAGCTTCGCCTTCCGCGTGCTCGAAGTCGTCGGCGGAGATGACCCCGTAGCCATTTCCTTCGCCGTGGAAATCGTAGAACGTGTTGTAGTGTCGACGCGGGTTTTCATCGAAGATGGGATTGCCGACATCTGGATCAAACCAGTGGGTGGGGTCGAGCTGCGATTCCGCGAAGAGCCAAATCTTGCGGCCATCGGCTGAGGCCGGCTGGTGGCAGCCCATGCAATCGAGGGTGGTGTTTCGCAGGTCGAGGTCTTCGTAGATCGAAATCCGTTCCCAGTTTTCCTCGAACTCGTCGGTGTAGAAATCAGCCGCGTCGCACGAATCGGATGCTTCGCAGGCTTTGTCGAATTTGATGAGATAGAAGTTGTGATGTTGCGCGCCAGGCCCCGAACGCCCTCGGTGCTCGGCGACGAGTTCGATGTAGGGCTCGCCGCGGGTATAGCTGATCGCGATTTCACCGCGATCGTCGTCTGGCGCGTCTTGGAAGCCTTCAAAGAAGGCCTGCGTGAACACGAATACCCGAGGGTTGATGGAGGATACTGAGCGGGTGGAGATCGACGACGAATGCGCGGCCAACGCGAGCCCGAAGCGGGAGTCTCGGCCGATATTGTCCGTTACGCCGAGCGCTTTGAAGAGGTCGGCGAGCCCGCGAATTTCTGGAAACGCGCCCGAGCAGAAGGTGTTGCGCACGCGGTCGTTGTATTGTTCGTTGAGCGGTTCGGCGCAAAACCGCGCGTTTTGCTCGTCACCGCGGGGTAGGCCTCGCAGTTCGTTGACGACGTGATGGGTGCCTGCGCCGCGCTCGGGAAGCGGGGTGGATGATTCCTCGTCGCTCGCTTCGTCTTTCGCAGTATCGCTACTGCAGGCCCCGGTTAACGTTAGCCCCGCGAGAGCCAGCAAGGTCGTAACGGCCAACCCAAACTTCTGCATGACGCCTCCAACCGATTCAGACCACATCGATTCGTCCGCAAGCTCGCTCTCGCGGGGTCTGAGCCGATGATTGAGCAAAGAGTGAGCCAGCCAACTTTGCCGCGTTTTTTAGGGGGATTGGTGCGAGGTTGGGGGCGCGAGGCGTACATGTAGGCTGTTCCCCACGGTCCACCACCCTCTGTAGAGCCGCGGCCTTTTGGCCTGAGGGGCGGCTGCCCCTGCCTATCTACACTAGGGGTCCTTCGGACCCGTACTGCGTCTGAGACCTGTGCAGCTCCACGGACTACGTCCGCTCCGCCTTGCACAGCTCCAGCCGCGACAACCTCCTCGCTCTCTCCCTGCGAAAGGCTCGGAGCCTTCCTCAGTCGTTCGCTGCCCAGTAGGGGGTGGGGCCCCATCGGATGTATTCGATGGGGCGGGGGCG
>JANQQS010000047.1 GCA_028284955.1 Myxococcota bacterium
TGACCCCACACAACCAGGTCACGTGCATCCTGGCGGGGGAGTTTGGGTGAATCGGCGGGGTCGTACCCCGACGAGAGGGTCTGGGTGCCAGACCCTCAAAAAAAATTGTGAGGTTACCCGAATCGCCGACACAACTCCCATCCCGCGGTCGGCGATTCGGGGCCTCTTCCTTACGGTAGCAACGAAAACCAAAGAAGCCCTAGGAGACTGGTGTCAAACGCTCCCGTCCGCGGTTGACACCAATCTCCTAGGGCACGGCCTTCATAAGCTCTAGGAACCGGTCCGCGGTTGTCGGGCCAGTAACCCGAGAGCTTTCTTTTCCTCGGTCGTCATGCAGTACAATGAGCGGTAAGCCAGGTTGCTGATACGACGACAGCAGTGCCCACTTTTCTGGCGTCGCCCTATCCGCGCTCAAGTCGACACGCACCGCGACAAATCGCCGAGCCTCTGCGATCACTCGAGGATCGGACAACGCACCACGTTCGAGTTCTTTGCAGGCGCCGCACCAATCGGCGCCGAAGTCCACCAGCATGGGCTTGGCTCGTTCTTTCGCCATTTGCTGAGCCGCCGGGTAATCGTTCATCCACGCGATGGAGACCCCTGCGGGAAGCGCCTCCATCCACGCTACACTCCCCCAAATACCGCCCACCGCGAGAGTGATGCCTAAGCCCTTGCGAACTCGCTGAATGACCGGCCCTTCTTTGAAGGAAAGGTGGATCGCGCCGACAGCAATTCCTAGGATGAGGCACGCAATCGCTGCACCCAACCAGGGCGTGGTCCGTACGGCCGGCGCTGGCAGTGCCAAAATCGGACGCAGATAGTGCACTGCGAGCGCCAGCATCACCACGCCAAATACGCTCTTGACCCATTCCAACCATCGCCCCGACTTCGGCAACGTCACCGCAAACGTGCCAACGACCCAAAACAGCACGCCCAGCCCGAGCGAATAGGCAAACAAGCTGAGTGCGCCAAAACCGACATTTCCCGTCGTCCCAACCCAAGTGAGCAACACCGTGAGCACCGGCCCCGTGCACGGCGCAGCCACCAAGCCGCTTACAAACCCCACACCAAAGGCACCCCGGTAGCCGCTGCCCCCGACCTGCGCCATCCGGTTTTGCAGCGCGGGTGGCAACGCAAGATCGAACGCCCCAAACATACTGAGCGCCATGGCCCCAAACAGAAGCCCAATACCCAGGAGCACCCAGGAGTTTGCCAGGGCGCTCCCAAGCGCATCTCCCGTCAGCGCGCTGATGACGCCGAGCGGTGTAAACAGTGCCGCGATGCCCAATACAAAAGCGGTCGACAACAGCGCCCCGCGGCTTCGGCTCGACGTTTGTCGCGCTCCGAACACACTCACCGTGATCGCAATCATTGGGTACACACAGGGCGTAAACGCCGTGGCTACGCCGGCGCCGAACACCAGCAGCAGCGCAAACGCATAGCTCCCCGACTCAAGCGCGCCGACATACTGCCCCGCCAAATCGCCGAGCACGTCGGCGCGAGCTGGGCTGGCCCAGAGCAGCGCTGCCGCAGCGCAAAGCCAAAACCAAAGACGTGGCTGATTCGAACCGTGGTCGAACGGTTTACAACTGCGGATCATCGATGTTCAGGCGGAGCTGATAGTCAAACGGCCGCTCCGACTCACCCGTGGTGATGCGTACGTAGTACCGACCGGCGGACAATCCGCGAGCGAAACTTTCTTCAAAGATCGCCGGACACGAATTGCCGGCTCGAGGCCGACCACTTCCCAAGCTTGAAACACCGTCCGGAGCAAAGAGCTGCATATCGAATCGGGGCGCATCGTTGGGGCAAGGTGTGCCGCCGCGGTCGAGCATCGTCGCGCGAATTTCTTGACCTTCCGCGACGTCTACCGCGTACATGTCGAGGTCGCAGCGACCGCCCAGCCGGCCCGTCACATCGAGCTGACCATTCGAAGGCATCATCGCGCGGTTCGCGGCGGTGAACTCATCGTTTGGCTCGACTTCTTCGGATGCAGATGTGGAGAGCTCAGCTAGGCACGATTCGTCGCAGCCATCGCCCGAGTTCACGTTGCCGTCGTCACAGGTTTCGCTGTGTTCTGGCATGCCGCCGTTTCCGCATACCGGTCGAACCGGAAGAAGCTGATACGCGGCCCCCCCCGACACGCGTGCATCCACGCCAATGATGTACCGGCCAGGCGCCGGCGCGACGAAAGACAGGTGTTCGTCACTGCCCGCATCGCAAACATCGATCGCGTCGCCCGCTTGGCATGTGCGCGCGTCGCAGCTCCGCAACACGTAGAGCGATGGGTCCGCCTCATCGTTGAGCGTGCGTACATGAAAATGCCACTTTTCGCCGGCAACCATTTCGACCGCAAAAAAACCATCGTTTCCGGGTGCGTCGCTCCCCGTGCAGCTGCCGATGTCGCTGATGTCGTTCGCGAGGGAGGAGGTGTCGATATCGAGAAACTCCGTACGAGGGGAAAGCATCGGCACGTCACCCTGGCACGTATCGGCTAGCGCACAGGAGCCGCCCTCGCATGAGGGATCGGATTGCTGCTCGGTGCAAAACCCGTCATCCCCGCATGAGAACCCTTCACCGAACGCCTGTGCGCACTGGGCGTCTTCTTCGCATGCGCGACGTTCCGTACTCGCGAGCGAGCATGACGCGGCGAGCATTCCCAGCAGGCAACCAGCGACGTTTCGACCTACTACCCCAACCCATTCATTCATCGACGCCTCTTCGAGCTTTCGCACCAACCCAAGTATGTTCTGCTCACTACCGAGATACGAACCAGAAACTCTAGAACCGGCCGCCCAAGAGAACGTTGCCACGCGACGCGTGAACATCCAGCAAGTGCTTTCGCGCCTGGTCTCGAGACCGTTTTTTGCGGGCGGTGAGCACGAGGACCAGACCGGTGACGATGGACGCTGCGCCAATCGCGAACGTCGCGTCCGCCACCCGCCCAAACGTTTTTTCATCCGACAAGTCACCCGACGCAGAATCCAAACAAAAACCGTCGCGGCAGGCATCGCCCGCGTCATCGTTGGCCCTTGAAAACAACACCGCGAACGTTACCCCAGCGGCGAGTGCGGCACCTCCGACGCCGAGGAGCGAATATCCCGCGATACGGCGAGCCCGGCGCCCAGATGTATCCGCATCGTCGTTGCTCTTCGCTGTGGCTCCTAGGGTCGTCGACACGGCTATCGAATCAGACGCCTCTCGCGCCTCCGGGCCCTCCAGTCGCTGTTCCAAACTGCGGATGCGTCGCGCCAGGGTATCGTGCTCGTAGGCAGGAGCCCGCGGCGCGTATTGACGCAGCGCACCCAGGGCTTCCTCGTAGCGACCCAAGCGCTCGTACGCGTTCGCCATGTTGTACAACAGCAACGCGCGACCGCTCAGTTTATAAGCTTGCTCGAACGCGGCGACCGCCTGCTCGTAATCGCCACTGGCATAGAGACGGTCGCCTCGTAGATAGAGCTGGCGCGCTTCTTCATCTGTTTCCCCTTCCGCCGCGGCAGGGGGCGCCGGTTCTTTCGGGGCTGGCGCATCGTCCTCGGTCTGGGCTGAGACCTTCGAGGCAAACTGCCAAGCGCTGCCGAGAGCCACAAACGCCGCGCATACGATTGTGGGGGTCGTCGCAAAACGTTGGCGACAAGGTTTGGATACAAAGCGCATAGTTCCTGTCAGTCTAAGCAGCGAAAACCTGCCTGGGACGTACTGTACCGACAATTCCGCAGTCCACCAAAGCCCCGGCCAAAACGACCGAATGGGGCCAAGCACCAAATGGGGCTAGGCACTAGTGCCACGGATTCCGATTGTCGGTGATATCTGGGCGGGCGGGCCACGAATCTCGCTTCTCTGTGGAAGGAGACTTCCATGGTTGCTTGTTGTCCGATGGCCCCGCTTCGTGCGGCGTGGTCGCGGGGCCTGTTGCAGGAGCCGTGACGGCGCTCGGGGTCTCGGCGGGAGCGACCGTGCGAGAGGCTGGAGAGGCGCGGTCGGCCCCGTTTCGACCTGGGACTCGTTGACCCTGGGTTCGTTGTATCTTGCGAGCTCGGGCGGCCTGACGACGTTGTCTGGCAGCCACGCGTTTGGCGATGGCCCGTCGAACCGTCTTTCGACGTTCTGCGTGCAAAGTTTCCGCATCTGCGGAACGAGCTGACCTTCCTGGTGAGATGTTGGCTGGCGAGACGTTGGCGGCCTTTGCCGCCGTCGCCGCGGGCTGGAGCACGATCCGTGAAGGGGGTGGCTCGTCCCGAAATCGGATCACGCGGGTGCGGAACCCTTCCGCTCGAACCACCAATCGGCGTACGCGCCCGTCGCGCGCAAAGCGCTCCGAGTAGGAACCTTGACCCACGAGTTCGCCATCGAGTTCGAAACGGGCGGAGGGCGGCTGAGCGTCCACCTGGACCCAAAATCTTCCTCGATCAGACGTTGTGAACCCAGAACCCGCCGAGCCAGACACCGTTGTCGCCCCCGCCGGCGAATCCTCGAGGACCGACCACACGCCGAACAGCATCACGAACGCGAGCGCCAAAAAAATGGCCCACTTCCAGGACTTTCCAGTTTCCTGCCAGCGACCGAACCAACTCGTTTCGGCCGAGTTCGATAGGGGGGAGGCGCCCTTCGAGCGACCAAAACGTGAACCGTTCGCGGCCGCATTGCTCGCGGCGTCTGAACTTTGCCCATCTCGCCCTTCGACATCGGTGTCGACTTCCGACTCGGCCAGCGTGGGTCGGTCGGAGCTTCGATTCCTCGGCGGTGCAGCGCGGTGCACGCCGCTTCCGGCCCGTGGGTTGTCCGGATACGGCGTCTCCGGATACAGCGCTTCGGGATAAACCGAAAGCGTCTCCGTGGACGCGCGAAGCGGCCCCTCTTGCCCGGGCGGAATCTCATCTTGGTCTGAGAAATAAGATTCCCAGTAGCTCCGCGCGCGCGGTCTCGACATCGGGAGCAATGCTTCACCAAACGCGCGAACCGAAGGAAAACGCTCTTCCCGACGCGGACTCATCGCGGTGAGGATAATGCCTTCGAGTTCGCCAGAAATCTCTGGACAGATTTCGCGCGGTCGAGGAAACGCTCCGTACGCCACCTGCCGGATGAGCTCGAGGACCGATTCATGATCGCGCGGGAGCCGCCCCGTCACGCTCTCGTAAAGCATCACCCCGAGTGAGTATTGGTCGGTACTGGCGTCAAGATCTGGTTCGCCCCGGGCTTGTTCCGGAGACATATAGTGGGGCGTACCGAGAATCGTGGGCTCCTGGCCGGCCCCTTGCGCTGAGTCGTTGTCTAGCTTGGAGACGCCAAAATCAAGCACTTTGGGAATCACTCGCTGCAGCCCGTCCATCGCCAGGTAGACGTTGTCTGGCTTCAGATCGCGGTGGACGACTCCGTGATCGTGCCCCGCTTGAACCGCCGCCATAACCGGCAAAAGAATATTGAGCGCTCGCCCGATACTCAGTTGGCCTTCTTCGTCGAGAAGGGCCTCGAAGGTTCGCCCCTCGAGATACTCCATCACGAGGTACGGCACGTCGCCCACCGTGCCGACGTCGGTCACGTCAACGACATGAGGATGATGAATCCGTGAACAGGCTTTTCCTTCGCTGATGAACCGCGCCCGAACTTCATCCCGCGCGGCGAGCTCGCGGAACAGCACTTTGATCGCGACTCGTTTTTGCAGCCCGTTGTGAACTGCCTCGTAGACGTACGAGCTTGCGCCGACCCCTACCGTACGAATGATCTCGTAGCTGCCGAACTCTTCCCCCGACGGTCTCGGAGCCTCTCTCGACGTGGCTTCATTCACCGCATTCACGTTCAGCCTTAAGGGTAAGGGCCCAGTAAAAAACTCTAAGTGGCGAAACACTTGCCCGCAATCGAATGCGTCGAATTTTTTCGTCGCGATACACTAGCGACGATGCACGAGGCTCCGGGGGAGTCTCCCCCCGTTCCGCGATACAGGCCGGGGGGCACTACCCCCACATTGAACGCTGTGCGTCGTCTTGAAAATCGCTAACACTATGATTTTACGAGATTTCAAAATGGACGGGAACGTGGCGCGAGAGTTGCAGAAGTCCGTTCCTGAAGTCTTTTTCTAGAAGACGCGAGGCGGAGGCGCAGAGCATGAGACGATGGTTGAACTGGGCAGTGAGTGTGTCGTGCGCAAGCCTTCTGTGCTTGGCACAGGGGTGCTCGACCGGCGACGGCGACGACAGCGTATTGCCGGGCGTCGAAGCGCTGCTCTTCGTGAAGCGGGCGTACATCACCGAATCGGGTGAACACAACGTTACCGGCGGCAACGGCCAGACGATCGACTATCTGCGCTACACACCGGGCGGCGGTCTCTACGTTCTGTCGCCACCCACCCCCAACGGAACGCTCACCAACCTCACCGAAGACTTCGAGGGAGTGGATATCAACGGGGTGGATGTGTCGTTCGACGGCACCAAAGCCGTATTCGCGATGCGCAGGGCGGGTGACGATCACTACCACCTCTACATGGCCAATATCGACGGCAGCGGCGATGTACGCCAGCTGACCTTTGGAGACTACCACGACGTCAAACCCATCTTTGTGCCCGGAGACCGAATCGGGTTTGTGACCAACCAGCCGTACACCGAAATGGGTACACGAGCCGACGAATACAATCACGCGCGCGTGGTCACCCAAATCGCCACGGTGTCGGAGATGACGGGAGACGCCGACCGACGGCTTTGTTCGCAAAACCTTTCTCACAGCGCGGACCCGTTTTTGATGAGCGACGGGCGGGTTGGTTTTTCCCGTTGGGAGCACCTCGGCCCGGTCAACGACGTCAAACTCTTCGCCATGAATCCGGACTGCACGCAGATGGTTGGCTTGGCCGGACAGCACGGAAAACCAGGCAACAGCTTGGTACAGGTCGAGGAAATCAGAGAGGGTGAATTCATCGGCGTGACGACAAGCCGAATGGGTACGATTCAAGGCGGTGCCTTGGTTCATATCGATGCACGCGCGCCGGAAGGAAACGCGGGCATTGCGCTTGATGAGCAAAACGCGAAGTTCGACGTGCTGACCCCACAGGTACCCACTGGAGAGGAAAGTCCGCCATCGGGTATTGGGCGATATCGGCGGCCACGCCCTCTCGCCGACTCAGAGCGCTTCCTCGTCTCGTGGGCGGATGGGCCGGTCAACGAACGGAGCGAGCTCGCGGAAACCGCGCCCAACTACGGCATCTACCTTTGGGACCCCGAAAGTCGTCGTCGCACGCTGGTCTACGACGACCCCGACATGTGGGACCTCTACGCGATTCCCGTAGCGGAGCGCGAAGTTCCTCCGGTGTACCCCGGGGTGGTGGCGCCCGCGCCCGACCCCAGCACGCCCGCCGTGCTCGGTTCGGTGGATGTGACGCTCACATCGCTCAACGAGACAGTTTCGGGCGCATCCTTTGACCAAACACCGCTCAGTGAAGCGCTGCAGCAAACGCGCCGGGTCCGGATCATTGAAGGGTTCTCTTCGGAAATCGGAAGCGTTCGAGATTTCGGGCTCACCATGCACGAAGGCGCAGCGGTAGTCGGCGAGGCGCCTGTATTCGAAGATGGATCGTGGGAGGCCTCGGTGCCGTCGTTGGTGCCGTACCACCTACAGCCGCTCGACCGGTATGGCATGTCCATCCGCAACCAGATGCTCTGGATTCAAGCCATGCCGGGCGAGGAGCGTCGATGCGGCGGCTGTCATGAAAGCCGCACCGACACCGTCATCCCTCGCATGGGCCCCACCACGCTGGCTCAGCAAGCGCGCATGGCGGACCCCGACGACCCCAACTTCAACTTCAACAACCCCATCCCGGATCGCCGGGAGCTTCCCTGGATGGGCGCCACGACGGGGAACATTCAAGATCTCTTCGACGCGAAGTGCGTCGGCTGCCATTCCGGCGGCGCCGGGGATCCATTCGCGGGCCGCTCCTACACGGTGGAGGTCACCACGATGGACGGGGAGATGCTCACGTATCAGATCCCGTATCTGGATCTGTCCTCTCGCAGCCTCGAAGTCACCTACGAAGACGAAGCCGTCAACTACCCTGCGTCGTACGTCACCTTGCTTTACCCGTCCGCGATGATGGGAGATTCGATGGCGACCGGCGATGTGCCGCCCGAATGGGTCGTTCCCGGAGCGGCGCGTGAGAGCGCACTTATCGCGAAACTGAACGCAAACGCGGAAGATGACCAAAACGCTTGGGCCTGGGATCCTTCGGAGAATCCCCCGCACCCCGAAAACGTAGGCGTCGACCTCACGCGGGAAGAACGCATCATGCTGATTCAGATGGCGGACCTCGGCGGTCAGTATTGGACGCGTAAGAACGTCGAAGGCTCGGAACAATTCGGCCCAGGGAACTACTGAGGAGAACGGGAAACATGAGGAACAGTCGAATCGCTTTGTTGTCCTTGGGAGTCGTCAGCGTGGTCGCGGTGGGCATCGCTTGCTCTGCGCTTGTCTCTTCCGTTCGCGCCCAGGATTCAGACGGCGCCCCCACCGAAGTCCGAGTGCACGACCGACAGCGGGGAGAACTCAGCCCTGGCGCGCAAGCCCCCTCTCGCGCCGAACTGCTCAACGCCATCGAAACCGGCGCGCCCACCAAGATTATCGAGATGTTGGAATATGGCGAGCGAGTCGAATGCCACGCATGCGTACCCGTTCTCGAGCGCAACTTGCTTGAGCACAATAACTCGGAGGTGCGCCGCATTTCCGCGTGGTGGCTGAGGAGACGCCCCTTCGGGTTCAGCGCGATCATGCGCAACACGCGCCGTGTCCTCGAACAAGATGCCGACGCGACGAGACGCGCGCGCGCTGCGGCCGCGATCGGTGAATTCATGGATCCGAACGGTTTCTCGGTGCTAACGAACGCGGCCCAATCAGACAACGAACCGATCGTTCGAGCATCGGCCGTGCATGCGCTGGGGCGCCTCAATCACCCCAGCTCGGCGGGCGCGATCGCTCGAGCGATCCGCGACGACGCAGTCGAAGTACGGCGAGCCGCGGTTTCCGAGGTGCTTCGCGTGAACTTCTTCCGCGAACACGACGCGCTGATCGAAGCGCTCGGTGACTCGGACGTCCAGGTTCGCAAACGTGCCGCGCTCCAGCTCGGAGAGTTTGGCGTCGATGCAGCGACCGGCCCGCTCGGAGGCATGCTTCGTGGTGACGATTCGCGTGACGCGCGTCAGGCTGCTGCGTGGGCTCTAGGGCGCATCGGAGGCGCGGATGCGCGAGGGGCGCTTCGAGAAGCACAAAACGCGGAAAGCGATTCTCTTGTGCTGAGCGCCATCGAAGTCGCGCTCGCCATGTGATCGAGCGGCAACGGCTCCACGATCGGCTCCGCGATCGTCGGTGTTGCGATCAGACATCTGGAAATCACGCATCCTGGAGTGATACTTTGCTCTTATGAATGCTCGTTGGTCATGGGTAACGCGATGCGTGGCAATGTGTGCTTATGTCGTGGCCGGCGCGTGCAACGATCCTAAGGTTCCTCAATCGTCTTTCTATGACGAACGTATCGACCCTATCTTGCAAGTCGGCTGCGTCCAACAGACCGCCGGCTGCCATCTTGCATCGGATTCAGGGTCAGCGGCCGGCAACCTTGATCTGTCGAGTTTCGATGCCTTGATGCGGCGTCAGGACGTATTGCCCGCGTATGGCCCCTACCCGGTCGGGGTGCTCCTTTTGAAAGGCGGCCCGAGCACGGAAGTCGCCGTCGAAATTCCCGACCCCGACCCCACGAGCGGGGAACGTTTCGTCAACATCGAGACCGATATTCGTCACAACGCCGGCTCTCTCATCGCGATCGACTCCGCGGGATTCAACGAGCTCAATCGCTGGATCGCCGAAGGAGCACGCCGCACTGGCGTGGCCATCGAGGAAGAATCCGGGAACATTGGCGACTGCGTGTCGGGGGTAGGCGAGGCATTCGGCTTCGACCCTGGGTCTACCCCCGAAGACGCCGATTCGTTCCGAGCGTTCATCGACCGAGTCCAACCCGTGTTGCGTGATTCGTGTGCGGGCGCGAACTGTCACGGAAATCGATTCGCTGACCTCTTTTTGTCCTGCGGAGACACAGACGAGGAGCTTCATTGGAACTACTTTGCTTCCGTAGCCCACCTGACGACTCCCGCTTCATCGTCGGGGCTTTTGCGCCGCCCATTGTCCAGTTTGAGAGGCGGAACGTTTCACGAAGGAGGGAATGTCCTCCCCTCTACCGATGACGACCGATACCGAACCATCGCCGAGTGGGCGGACGACATCGTAGAACGTCGACCCGATCTGCTCGAGGAGAAGAATACCGACCCCGGGTTTCGATTTTTCGCCAACCGAGTTCAACCCGTGTTCGTGCGCAAAGGCTGCATGTTTCTCAACTGCCATTCGACGCCGATGTTTCACGATTTGAGACTCCGCGGCGGTGCACGAGGAACATTTTCGCGTATCGCCACGGAACGAAACTACGAAATGGCCAAAGCGATGCTCGCGGTCGAATCGCCGAGCGCAAACAACGCCCGCTTGATCGCCAAGAACCTATTCCCCCCCGAGGTTGCTCGAGGCGGCCGCGGCATTCCTCATCGAGGCGGTTCGCTCTTTGAAGACTTTGGGGTTTCCGGAAGCGAGCTCAACCCTGCGGCGCCCGAATTCTGTGACATGGTCGACTCCGATAGCGGCAATCTCAATGAGATCCCCGCCTACTGCGTGCTCGTTCGGTGGCACGAAATCGAACGGCAGGCTGCGATCGACCGCGGAGAACTGAGCGCCGACACCATCGATCGATTGGTGTGGGTTTCAAGACCGCCTGGGATCGGAGACATTCGCGACTTCGACACGTTTCGCGGAGGAGCCGACTTGCGCTCGGCAGCTGTCACAGTAGACGTCGATGGATCCGTATCCCTCGGGACATCCGAAAGCCTGCTCGCGAACTGCGGTTTGGGCGCGAACCCAGACGTTCGAAATCCTGCCGCTTCATGGGACGGGCGCACGCTCGCGTTCGCAGGGCGTGAAAGCGCGAGCCAACCGCTCAGAATCTACACGATGAACGTCGACGGCAGCGACTGCCGACAGCTTCCGGGCATCGCTTCGTCGTCGGATATGCAAAACGGAATCTTCATCCATGATTTCAATCCGGCGTTCGCGCCCGACGGGCGCATCGTATTCGCGAGCACGCGAGGAAACATCAACGGCAACGTTTCCTACGAAGGACCCACGCGGACGCCCGCCGCGATGCAGCCCAACGCCAATCTATACATTTTCGAGTCCGACCAAGTTCGACAGCTTACGTTTCTGCTCAATCAAGAAATCGAACCGAGCTTCATGTCGGACGGGCGGGTCATCTTCACGTCTGAAAAACGGGAACCAGGGTTTCACCAGCTCGCCTTGCGCCGACAGAACCTTGACGGCGGCGACTACCACCCGCTCTTCGCTCAACGGGCAAGCGTAGGATTTCGAAGCGCGACCGAAGTCGTCGAGCTGGTCAACCGCGATTTCGCGTTCGTCGCCGGTCCCATCGGTACTGCCGACGGCGCGGGAACCATCATCACCCTCAATCGTTCCATCGGCCCCGACCAAAACGATCGCGATCCTGGCGACCGCGCATACATCCACAGCATGCGCTTGCCAGTACCGGGCGCGGTGGGTCCGATTCCCGGCATTCCGGGAAGCGGCACCGCGGCAGGCGTATTTCGATCACCCGCCGCGCTTCCCACCGGGCGCATGGTCGTTTCGTGCGAACTCGACGCAACCGACACATCCTCGGGGTCGTATGCGTACTCCCTATGCGAACTCGAGCCCAACACCGACACCGTTCGGTTGCTCGGCGGCGAACCCGGACAAGCCAATGTGGAAGCGGTAGCGGTGTACCCGCGCTCGAGCCGAGAAATTTTCGAGTCTCGGGTGAGTGAGCCAAATGGCGCCTCGTTGCTTCGCGATGGAGAGCAAGACGCAGTGGTCCATATGGAAGACTTCCCGCTGCTTGCAACATTGCTCTTCGCCAATACGAGGGTCAGTCGGCCCATCTCCGAGGACGTGGGCGGCTTCGAGCTCTACGAAGCACTTCCGCCCCCCGCTTCGGCTACGACGTTCGCGGATGTATCGGAAAACGTCGTGGACGACGAGTTCGGCCAAGTGTTCCGGAACTACCAGTTGCTCGGCAATGTCCCGCTCAACGCTGATGGGTCTGCCCGGTACGCGGTTCCAGGGGGTGCTCCGCTGGTCATGCGGGTGATCGATCGCGACGGAGAACCTATCGAGTTTGCCGACGACGGCCCGCTATCGGGAGAGCTTTTCCAACGCGAGCAGATGCAATTCTATCCTGGCGAACAGGCCCGGCAAGGTTTCCCAAGGCGCTTGTTCAACGCGATGTGCGGCGGGTGCCACGGCTCCATCTCCGGCCGTGAACTCGACATCGCCGTAAGCGTAGATGTACTCACCTCGGCATCCCGAACCATGGCCCGAGATCAGTCCCCAATCGATCTACGAAATCGCTAGTCTGTGCTGTTTGAGGGGCTGGCCGCAGCCCCTCCCCCCACGGAATGCGATTCCGCGGGGCCCCCCTCCCAACGCCGCTTCGCGCTGCGCGGGGGCCCCTACTCCCCCTTGCTTTCTTTGCACAAGTTCGCGTCGACTGCCGTGTGGTGAGTCGTTCCAACTGCATCTGGTGGTGGATTTGATGTGTTGGTGCCGTCAGCAGTCTTGACCCACGGATGAAGCCCAACGCGACCGGAGTCAAGAGGGGGACCCGCGGAATCGTATTCCGTGGGGGGAGGGTTTGCTTCAAACCCTCCAGCGAACACTGCGCCTTTGACGTCGGGTGGGTCTCACGGATATGGTTGATCTGCCTATCGCGCCGCTGCATCGACCGCGCTTTTGAGAAGACCGCGTTTCTGAACAACCCGTGCCTCTGCCTATCCTCATTTGCCTTGCACTAGCGTCCGGTTTGGCGGCTGCCCTTGCGGACCGAGACGAGCTTCGGGTGAGCCCGCGGCCATCTCTGCTAACCCGCGGATTTGGCGCGTATACGATGTTCGTGGCTCTACTTTTTGTCCCCGTCGGGGTCTACTTCTACGTATTCCACGGCGATTGGTTCCTCCTTTACTCGATCGACGCCCAACGCATCCCGTCCGCGGTCGCGCTGGTCGGCTTCCTCGTCCTCGCATCGATCGGATCGGCGGGCTTCGCGGGGGGAGCCTCTTTGGTGCGCGCCCAAAGGGAATCGTGGGTGGCCATACTCGCTGCGCTCACGATGTCCGCCGCGGTGGTCGTGATCGCGCTCGTGCCCCACCGCATTTCGAAAGTTGGTACATTCACCCAGTTTCACGGCGGCTTCGGCCTCAAATCGTTTCAAGAAGGAACCTTGTTGCAAGGCACGCTGGTGATGGGCGCGCTGCTTTTTGTGGGGTTCGGTTCCCTCCTGCTGCGATTGCACCGAAGCCGACGGCGGGGATGATTTTGACCGCCACGGCTGCTAGACCTTCGGCGTGCGGCCAAGGTTGCAAGGGCTGATTTTATCAAGTGTATGCATCGCGGGTTGCGGCCCGTCGCTGTACACCGCGAAGAGTGTTCAGGCATCCCGGACGCTCGCCCAGGCGCAGGAGGCGGGAGCACCAGATGCGGCGCCGTACGAATATGAGTTCGCGAAAGCTCATCTAGACAAAGCCCGGGAAGAGGCTGGTGAGTCGGCGTATCAGGATGCGGTTCGCCATGCGAAAAAAGCTCAGGAATACGCGCGCCGGGCGCTGAACGCGGCGCGCGTACGTGCCCCTGCCCCAGGCGTTTCAGCGCCCACTTCAGCCCAACCGACGCTCAATCGGGACGATCGACGATGAGGTCAAACGCCGCAGGGAGAAGATCTTGGGGATACCGACGTTCCGAATTTCAAGTCTTAGAAATCGCCCTCGTGATGACAACACTTGCGGCCGTAGTTCCGGCTGCCGGATGTGACCGCGCGACCAACCTTGAAGGTCGACTGCTCGGTCTCGAAGACATCATCGAACGAGCCGACCAACAGGGAGCCTACCGTTGCGCTCCGAAGGAACTCGCGCTCGCACGCGCGCATACCTCGTTCGCAAACAGCGAGCTCGCAAGAGGAAACGTCTCGCGAGCCGAGGAACACTTCCTCGTCGCGGCGCCCAATGCACGAGCCGCGCTCGCGCTGAGCCCGAAAGATCGCTGTACCGGAGATCGAGACGGAGACGGGATTCCCGACGAAAAAGACGCATGTCCGGACGACCCCGAAGACTTCGATGGGGTCGATGACGAAGATGGGTGCCCGGAGCAAGACGACGTTGATGAAGATGGAATCCCCGACGCGCGGGATCTATGCCCGGTCGAACCGGAAGACCACGACAGCTACCTCGACGGAGACGGGTGTCCCGAGCCAGACAACGATGAAGATGGGGTGGCCGACCAAGCCGACAGCTGCAAGCTCGTTCCCGAAGACCCCGACGATTTCGTGGACGAAGATGGGTGTCCGGATCTCGACAATGATGCGGACGGGCTCGCCGACGTCAACGACCAGTGTCCCAATGAACCTGGGCCCGAATCAGAGCGGGGCTGCCCCAAAGCCTATCGAAATGTGGAGGTCACCGACACGCACATTCGTATTCGCGAAAAGGTTCATTTCGAATTCAACAAAGCCAAGATACGATCGATTTCTCATCGGCTCCTGAAGACGGTGGCCCAAGTGCTTACCGACTACCCAACCATCACCGTCGAAGTGCAGGGGCATACGGATAGTCGCGGGACAGACGAGTACAACCTCGAGCTCTCAGACCGACGCGCCGAAGCCGTTCGAGCCTATCTCATCGAACAAGATATCGAACCGAGCCGGCTAGAGGCACGAGGATACGGCGAATCGAGACCTCTCGAATCCAATCGGACAGATTCGGGGCGAGCCGCCAATCGCCGCGTGGAATTCGTTCGCACCGACCGCAAATAGTCCGTGCCCTCTATCAAAACGCATGGCACGCAACGTGCGTACGTATCACATTCATGGGAACACCAAGCACCACCACCCCAGGGCGACGACGCTTCTCAGCTCATCCGACCTCTGAGTTTTTCTCTGTAATTGCGGGGGCTACGTCGGGTGGCGGGACTGGACCTCGTGCTTCGAGTCAAAATCGATGTCAGTACTTAGCGGAATGAATTACCGGCGATCCGGACACCTCGGATTCTTTGCTTTTGTCATATGGCTTACAGTGTCGCCGAGCGTGGGGGCACAAAACGCTGCCAGCCGCGTCAAACGACTGAACGCGGCGGGCCTTGAGGCGTATCACAATCTGGAACTCGAAGACGCGCAGCAAAAGCTGGGTCAGGCGCTTCAGACGGCGCTCCAGGGCGGGGTCACCGGTCCGACGCTGGCCCGGACTTACCTCAACCTCGGCATCATCGCGATCGGCGGTTTTCAAAACAACGGACAGGGCTTGCAGCATTTCAGCGAGGCCCTACGCGCCGATCCCAACGTGCAACTTGATCCGCTCACCAGCACCCCGGATATCCAATCGGTCTTCGCCCTCGCAAGAAGTCGAGTCGGACAGGGTTCGGCCTCTGCACCAGGGCCTGCTCCCGCCACCAACGCACCCCAGATACCTCATGTGGCGGTTCAAGAGCAGCTTTGGCAAACCGCGGTTCCGGTATTCGTGGAGGTTCCCGCGGACGCGCCCGTCGGCGGGATGTTCGTCCACTACAAAGCGCAGGGCATGCCCCAGTTCGAAAAGAAACCGATGGAGCGAAACGACGCCGGTTTCGCCTACCAGATTCCGTGTCGAGAAGTACTGGAACCCACGCTCGCATACTACCTGACAGCCGAGGATGAAAACGGCAACGTCATCGGGATGAGCGGGAGCGAAACCGATCCCTACGAAGTGCCTATCGTACGACAACGCTCGGCACCTCCTCCCGCGCTCCCAGGACGAGCGCCGCCGAAGCAGTGCGCCGAAGACGAGGAATGCCCGCCGGGGCTTCAAGGCTGCGAGAGCGACGACGAAGAAGGCGCAGACCTCGGAGATACTTGCGAGGAAGACGACGAGTGCGCCGGCAGCATGATGTGCGAAGACAACCAGTGTGTCGTGCGGGACGACGATGGACCCAATGAAGACGATATGCCGCGTTTCTTTGCACACCTCGGCTTCACCTACGGCCTCGGCTACGCGACCAACGGCCTCGCAGCAGACCGCTCGCCCGAAGGCGTCGATACCACGTCGACGAATCGAGGATTCATCGAGAACTCGAGCGAAGAATGCAACGCGCCTCGGAACGGCTACTGCGTCGCGGTGGACGCGCCGGGATTCTTGCCTGCCCTCGCCGCGCGCCTCACCGTAGGGTACTGGATTATCCCCCGACTGGCCGCCGCGGTGCACGTTCGCTACCAGTTCTCCGCAGGGCGCGGCACGTTCGCGAGCGTACTGCTCGGAGGCCGGCTTCAGGCTCAACTAACCAGACCCGCCAAGGACGGGTTCAACGCGTCTCTCTTCGCAGGCAGCAGCTTTGGTCAAATCCAAATCCGGCCGAATCAAGGAGAGGGAGCGAACTCTCCGTTCATCATTTCGGGCTTGAACAGCATCGATATCGGTGGCGTCGTCGGCTACCGCTTTCTCAAATACGTCGGAATCGTATTTACCCCGGAAGTCCACATCATGCTGCCGACGCCACTCACCGTCATCGACCTGACTCTAGGCGTGGAGGCCGCGTTTTAAGGCTCTGATTCGAAAAGAATGAGCCAGATCGCGCTGGATTCGGCAGACGCAGGCAAGGCGCGAGGAGGAAGAAATGTCGAGTATTTTTGACGACGAGCAACACAGCCGGCGGCACCGAGGACCCGCAAGGTGGCTCATTCTCTTCGGATCAGAGCCCTAGTGCTCCACGCTTCGCGGCATACGTTCGCGAGCATAATCCTTGCCAGCTGGCTGCTGAGCGCTGGAGCCACAGCGCAATCGGGAGCCCAGCGCGTGGAGGAGCTCAACCGGGCGGCACTTGAAGCGTATCAAGGACTCGATCTGGATGGCGCGCAAAAACACCTAAGCCGTGCCCTGGAAGCGGCGAGACGCGACAACGTGGATGACCCACTACTCGCGGAGATCCATGTGAACCTGGGCGTGCTGGCGGTCGGAGGGTTTCAAGACCACGGCAAGGGGCTCGAACATTTTCGAAAAGCGCTCGAAATTGACCCGAACGCTTCGGTCGCACCGAATGTCAGCACGCCGGATATTGAAGCCATTTTCACGTTGGCGCAGGGGCGACACAGCGTGGACGAGCGCGATGGCTCTTCGTCGAACGGAGAAAACGCACCCAGTCTCCTTGACTCGATTCCACACGTACCGGTGCCCGAACAGTTGTGGAGCACGTCCGTTCCAGTATTCGTCGATACCACCACGCGTCCGGATATCCGGCGTATGTTCGTGCACTATCGAGCCAAAGGGATGCCGCTTTTCGAACGAGCAGAAATGCAACAAGCGTCAAACGGATTTGCATTCGAGACGCCGTGCCGAGATTCGCTCGAACCGATCTTTGAATACTACATCACCGGCCTGAACGAGCAGGGACGCGTGGTGGGTCGCAGCGGAGGAGAACAAACGCCACATGCGGTTCCGATCGTGCGCGAACGTTCGGGTCCAGCCCCTGCTTTACCAAGTCGCGAACCGCCGGTTCAATGCACAGACGGGTCTTCAGAATGTCCGCCGGGGCTTCCTGAATGCGATGGCAAGAAGAACGGCGCGGACGACGCGCCCGGCACCGTGTGTTCCTCGGACGATGACTGCGAAGGCAACCTTATGTGTGTTGATCGCCAGTGCGTGTTTGCTGAACGCGACGGCGTCGAAGAGGAAGCCCCGAAATTCTTCGTGCATCTCGGTTTTACCTACGGCCTCGGCTACGCTCGGTCGGGGCTCGCAGCCGATCGCGAACCCGATCAGAGCCGTCCTCCAGCGGAAAACGTCGGTTTCGTTCC
This sequence comes from Myxococcota bacterium, assembly GCA_028284955.1. Taxonomy (GTDB): domain Bacteria; phylum Myxococcota_A; class Polyangia; order Polyangiales; family Houyiibacteriaceae; genus JANQQS01. The sequence goes on from JANQQS010000047.1 coordinate 17,930, forward strand.
TGCATCGGACCCGTCGTGTGGAGTGTCCTCGGGCAGCTGCGTCGTCGTTGACCCAAAAGGTTTTGTTCCCACCCTCGCCCTTCGCGCTGCTTTTGGTTACTGGATTATCCCACGCTTTTCTGTCGCCGGCACCGTTCGGTACCAAATCAACGCGGGCAATGGCGCGCTTTCGCATGTATTGCTTGGGGTTCGGGCACAAGCGCTGATCACCAAGCCTGCAAAAACGGGTTTTCATGCATCCGGCTTCCTCGGCGCAGGCTATGGTCAAATCCAGCTACAACCCGACCAGGGTGGAGCGACTGAGCCTTTTATCGTGTCCGGTCTCAATAGCGTGGACGCTGGCGGCATAGTGGGCTGGCGTTTCATCAAAGAGTTTGGCTTACAGATAACCCCCGAAATGCACTTCCTGTTTCCATCGAAACTCTTTGTGATCGATCTGACGGCAGGTGTCGAAATCGCATTTTGAGCAATGGCCGCTGCTTGCAGGCTCGCGATTGAGGCGGAACCCAATCGACGGGTTATACGAACTTCGCGTTATGCAGCCGGCGCGAATTCTCGCAGCCGATCTCGAAGCTTATTTTTTGCGCGCGCTTCGAGCTGGCGCGCCCTTTCACGACTGACCCCAAGTTGGCGTCCCAGCGCAGCCAAAGAGAGCTGATCTTCGCTCAGGATGCGTCGCTCCACAATGAGGCGCTCGCGACAATCGAGCACCCGAAGCACTTCGGTGAGCTGAGATTCCAGGGCTCGCTGTCGCTCTGTTCGTTCGTACACATCGCTCTGCGACTCTCCCGGTTCCACCAACGTATCCCTCATTGTGATTCCGGAATCGTCGTACGCTGGAACGTCGAGTGAAACGTCTCTCGCATCGAGCCTGCGCAACATGCTCGCCATTTTCTGTGGCGTCATATTAAAACGCTCAGCCATGATGCGAATCCGGACCACGGGATCCTGTTCCATTGCCGCAACTCGTGCCCGCTCGCGCCGAAGCCGGAAAAACAACTTCGAGCGTAGCGGCCCCGAACCGGCGCCGACCATGCTGGTCGAGCGAACAACGGCCTCCAGCACAAACGCGCGAATCCAATACCCGGCATAGGTGACGAATCGAGTGCCGCGGTCGGGGTCGAACTTCGAGACCGCGGTAACCAGCCCGACGCTTCCTTCCGCGATTAGATCGCCCAGACGCAAGCCGTAGCGACGATACTGCAGCGCTATCGCCACCACATATCGCAGATTGGCTTCGACAAGACGGTCCGCCGCCGACTGATCACCTTCTTTGGCTTGCAGCGCCAGAATGTGCTCGTCCTCACGAGAAAGCTTGGGAATCGCCCGTACTTTCTCGATGTACCGGTCGAGCTGCAGATCGCGTTCAAATCCTTGCACGGTTCGCTCCCCTGTAGTTCCCAACCATTACGTTACGTAACGTAACTATTAAATGACCGGGTTTCAACGTCCGGCCTAAAGTTTCAACACTTCAAGTCTCGTTTTGTTCATCAACCAGTACGACGAACACCGAGAAAAGGTTGCAATTATGCTTTCAACGGAACTATCTGCGAAAAACAGCGCGCTATCCGCCAGACGGCACGAATTTGTACCCCGCTCCCCGAACGGACAGGAAGTAGGACGGCTCCGATGGGTCGTCTTCGAAATGTCGTCTCAACCGGGAGATAAAGTTGTCGACGGTACGCGTATACGAATAGTTTCGGAGCTTCCACACGCGTTCGAGCAACTCTTGACGGCTGATCACCCGTCCCGGGTGCTCCGCGAAGTAGCGTAGGAGGTCGAGCTCGAGTTGGGTGAGTTTGGCCGGAGCGCCGTCGATCCAAACCTCATGCGAGTCGAATTCGACGCGAGCCCGCCCGAATGCGAGAGACGCGCCGCCACTCGGTTTTTGGTGTCCCCGCTCCCATCGGCGCCTTCTGAGCGCCGATCGCACCCGAGCCAGCAGCTCCCCCAACTCGAAGGGTTTCACCATGTAATCGTCGGCTCCTGCTTCGAGACCAGCTACGCGATCTTCAGCCGCGGCACGCGCCGTAAGCATAATCACCGGCACAAAATTTCCGGACTCCCGAAGTCTCCTGCAGAGCTCAAACCCATCCACATCGGGAAGCATCACATCGAGCACCACCGCATCGTAGGCACGCACTTGAAGAAGACGCTCTCCAGCCTCTTTTGCATTTTGCGCGACGTCGACTTCATAACCTTCGAGCTCCAGGTTGAGCTTCAACCCGGCTGCAAGATGTGCTTCATCCTCAACGATGAGCAAGCGCTGCGTGTTCTTCGTTCCGTTAGGCGGGACGGTCATTTCAAGCTCCGACGTTTCGCAGCTGCCGACTGTGCCGGCAATGTCACTCTCATAGTCGTTCCCTGGCCCTCTCCTTCCGACAATGCGCGCACTTTTCCTCCTAGGTTGCGGACGAGAGACCAAACCACGAAGAGGCCGAGACCAGTCCCGCGGCGACGGCGCACTGACTCGGTTTGAACACGATAGAAACGATGAAATACGCGTTTGAGATGCTGCGGGGGAATCCCTATCCCTTTGTCCGAAACTTCGATTCGCACATGATCCGGCGGCTCGGAGCGCGCGTGAAGGACGACTTCGGGGGACTCTCCTGAATACTTGAGCGCGTTGTCGATGAGATTCTTGATCACGATCTCAAGCGCCGCGCGATCGGTTCGAACGGTCAAATCAGCCTCGGAATCAATGCGAATGTCCTCTTTTGCGATCCCGTTCCGTCGCGCGGCTGCACCCACGCATTGTTGCAGAAAGTCTGCCATAACCACATCACTTACGTTCAGTCCTGAGCGGCGTTCCACCACGCGGCTCGCCTGCAACACATCGTCGATAAACGACGAAAGCCTATCCACGTCTTCGTTCATCATCACGCGTAGCCGGTCTCGCTGCTCACCGTCGACATCGGAGCGACTCATCGTTTCCAAACAAAGCTTCAGTGATGCGAGCGGACTCTTGAGTTCGTGGGTGACCGAATCGATAAAACTATCCTGTTTGCGAACCTCGAGAATCTCTCGGGCGAGAAAAACGCTAAACAGGACCAACACGCTGATAATCACCACAAACGAGATCGCCCCGAGAACCAAGAGCCACACATTCCCCGCGACATCTCGATCGAGCTCGAGGTTTTGGGCAATCAGCAGCGTCCACCCAACCAGCAGCGCCGCGCTAAGCAGAACGCTGGTCGCACCGAGAATGATCGGGGTGGAAATCGACTTCAGATTTCGACGGCGTGCCATGGGATGGTTTTGCGCTTCGCGCCGAGCCTCTATCTCACGGAAATGATCCGCGCGGAAAGCGTGTATGCTCCATGCGCGCCGCTGGAGTCATCACGCAGAGAAAGCTCGCCGAGCACAGTGTTCAGTGTCATGGCGGCGTCTGTGTCTTTCGCACTCGTTTCAACATCACTTCCCACGATGCTCAAACGACCGCTGGTGACCACCGTACACTGAAAATAGCCCGACCGTGGGCCGCCGTAGAGAAGCTTCCCCGCGCACACGATCTGGCTCCGGCACCAGTACCCTCCCCCAGGGCTCGGGTGCCGTTCCACCGCGAAACCGCATTGGGCCCCCTCATCCACCGGCTTCGTCCCGGTCGCGGCGGTGACCTTTGCCACCACCACCCACGGCGCGGATTCGTCTCGATCGGGCGTCTGAACCGTCGGACTTGGGCCGCGCTCTTTGGGTGCGGTCGGGTCGTCGCCGTCAGCGGTCCGGTCACTGGCTACCCCATCACTCCGCATCACAAAAAACGTGGCGACGCCGGTGCCGACGCACAGCAACGCCATCAGTCCCGCGCCACAACCCGCAAGCACCCAAATGGCAGTGTTCTTTCGTCCGGTTTCCCCTGGAGCCTGCCCCATCCGCCCCACTATGGCACAAGGAGGACGCTTCGACCGCACTGCGATCGACCACCATCGGAAACAGCCACGAAGTCAAAGCACGAAGCGCATTTGCCGCCGGACGGCTCTGCCCGTAGCTTTGGTCGCGAGTGACTCCCCCCTTGGAACCACAAGAAACCCATCGACGTAGCGCCGAGCGCTTTCGCGCGGAGGCTACCCAACGAAAACGACAAGCGTTTCGCATTTCGCTCGTGCGACTGGCGACGTTTCTCGGATCAGTGGTCTTCGTCGCAGCCGGCCTCGGCCAGAGATCACCGAGCTTAACGTACGCGGGAAGCCTCGTCGGTTTCGCATTCCTCGTTTTCGTGGTCGTGCACGCAAGGATTCTACAAAAAATGCGGCACGCAGAAGTCCGTCTTCAAGTTCACGAACGTCACCTCAAGCGCCTCTCTGACCAATGGACCGAGCTCCCCGTAGGACCGCAGGCAAATCGCGACCACGCCTACGCCACGGACATCGATCTGCTCGGATACGGCTCGATCTTTCAGCGCATCGACGCAAGCCGGACGCTGCGGGGAGAACGGACGCTGGTCGAGTGGCTCTGCGCTTCCGCGCCTCCCGACGAGATCAGGCGACGACAGGAAGCCGTCGTCGAGCTGAAGAACATGGTCGAATTCCGACAGGAGCTCGAAGCGACCGGCCTTGGCGCATCGGGAGAGAGCAAGCTCGACGGTGCGCCTTTCGTTTCATTCACACGCAAGCAATCCGTCATTGGCCCTGGCATTGCGCTCGTCATCCATATTCTCCCGATCCTCAGCATGAGTAGCTTCGCAGCAGCGATCGTCGGAACTCTCGGCTGGACGATATTCGCAGGACTGCTCGCCGCACAAACCGCAATTGCGTTGGCTTGGTCCGGGAAAGCCCACGGAGCACTCGAGCTGGTTTCAGCGCGCCGGGGCTACGTGGAAGCCTTTCGAAATATGCTTCTGTGTATCGAGTACGCCGAGTTCCATTCTGGCCTCCTCAAATCGACGCAACAGCGCCTCTACGTGTCGTCAACGCCTCCTTCCGTCTACATGGCGCGCCTCGATCTCTGGGCCGGCCTGTCCGAGCTGCGCACTCAAGGTCCCGTACATTTCATCGTCAACTTGTTGACCCTGTGGGATATGCATGTGCTCTTGCGTTTGGAACAGTGGAATCGATCTATCGGCCAAGCGCTCGACGATGTTTTTGATGCCGTGGGCGAGATGGAAGCGCTTTCTTCACTTGCCGGATACGCATTCTGCGAGCCTTCATCCCACATGCCAGATATCGTCGATTCGTCCGATGCATTTTCTGCGGAAGCACTGGCGCACCCGCTCCTGCCGTCCTCATCTCGAGTCGCCAATGACGTATCGTTGCAGGGGCCGGGTTCCATGATGATCATCACGGGATCCAACATGGCAGGCAAAAGCACCTTGCTCAGAGCCGTGGGACTCAACCTCGCGGTGGGCTTGGCAGGAGGCCCGGTGATTGCACGCGCGGCGAAACTCCCTCACCTCGCGCTCCGCACCAGCATTCGCGTGGACGACAGCCTTCAGAAAGGAGCGAGCTATTTTCAAGCAGAGCTGACCAAAATCCAGCGGGTTGTGAAAGGAAGCGATCACGAGCCGGTGTTCTTTCTGCTCGACGAGCTGCTGCGAGGAACGAATGCCCGAGCGCGTCACCTTGGAGCCAAAGCAATTCTTGAGCATTTGCTCGATCGCGGCGCGACCGGGCTTGTGGCAACCCACGATGCCGAGCTCGGAGCGCTTGAATCGCGCAGACCAGAGCACGTTCGAAACGCGCATTTCACCGACATTATGCGCGATAGCGAAATGCATTTTGACTATGTGTTGCGCCCCGGCGTCGTGAAAGGAAGCAACGCACTGGCGCTGCTGAGGAATGCAGGAATCGCTGTCCAAGACGACGCCAGTTCCCCATCAACCCCTGAAGGCGCGGTACAATCCGAAGCTTCCTAGGCTATGCGCGGATCTCGAGATTACCTCCACGGGTTTGTTCAACTGCATCATCTACGCGATGCGGAAGATCGCCTGGCGACTTGGCGGCAGAGCATTGCTACGCTAGCCGCAGAAATCAGCAACCACGGCCGAGCCGCGCCCCTCGAAGGCCTCAACCCAGACGCATTGATCGAAGGCGTGCGCGCCGCGCTGCACGCTCGACTTGTTGACGATCTCGATTGGCTTTCAGGACCTGCAAGCGCAGCAGCTCTCTACGAGCTCGCAGCTGCGCTCCCGGTCTGTGAAGAAAAGCGCGAGCTCGGGCGACGGGTACTGGCTCGGCTTCACCGCGGGAACGCCAGCACCTTCGTGGCTCTCGCCACGCAGCTAGCGCTCGGTTCGAAACGCGCACTAGGAGGCGCATCATTGCGGGCCCGTGTTGCACTATCTCTTGACCTTCCCATTGGCACAGGCACGCAATCGGACGGTCTGGCGCTCGCGTTGATCTCTCGACGAGAGCTCTCGCGCGAATGGCTCACGATTCCGTCAACCGGGTCGCTTCCCTCTCGCCGACTCGCGGCGCGCTTGCTGGAACGCGCGGCCCGAGAAGCCGCTCGGCGGGCAACCGAGGGCGACGAAAGCGGGGTTCGTGTTTTCGATATCGAATCCGTTCGAACCGCGTGGGATCGTTTACTTGCCGATCGCGAGTCGCTCGTCTGGCGACATATCGCCAGCGCCCGAGGGCTACTTTCTGCATCTGTTCCCTCGCTCGAAGAGCAAATCCACGAGAATCTGAGCCCTCGTTTGGGCATCACAGAATGGCGCCGTGCGTCGGCGTCTCTTGCCGCCTCCATCGCCTTGCGTCCAGACGACGCCTATCGAAAGTGTGAACGACTACTCGAATCTGAGGTGTTCGAGCGAGATCGAGGCGTCGCAGGAGCGATGGTCTTTGGCCTGCCTCGCGCGGCCGAACGAGAGCCTGACGCCGTCGAGGAACTTCTCGAACAAGTGGTCAAAGCAGGAGGCTTGTTTGCTGCCGAGACACTGATCGATGCGCGACGTGAGCGAGCCGGAACAGTGTTCGGAAAACGAGCTGGAGAGCGAGCTCGCACGCAGCTCCGAGAAGCACTGCGCAACGTCCGCCCCGGAGACGACGGCCGCATTGCACTGGCTCAAGCCGTGGCCGACGAGTTGGACGACGACGCCAATCGTCGCCCGACCTTGCGAGATATGATCAGCGCCGCACTCGAACGGTTTGCCGATCAGGGGCCTAATGAAGCGAGAGAGTTGGCTGCGCGCGCCCTCGCCGAAGCCAAAGGGCGCATGAATCTACTCGAACGTTGCCTCGGCGACGGCCCTAAACAACGGCACGCGTCGTTTCGAGCGCTCCGCGAACTCGATATGGCCTTGCTCGAGAGCGATACATTGAGCAACCTACTTGCCCTTGACGTCGCGGGCGAGGCCTCGGAACAATCGAAGCGACCGCTCGGAGATATTTTCGAACGACTCACCAACTGGTTGGTCATCCACGAAGGCGAGCCGGTTTCGTCAGGTCGATTCCCTCATCTGACGCTTCGACTACGCCGCCTGAGAACGATGCTTCACCTCGTCGACGCAGACGGGGTCCACGTCGAGCCCCGCTCGGCGCTACTCCGAAAGCGCCGTCTGGTATCCACCCGCATTTTGCTCTCGCGAACCCGCAATGACCCGCGGTCGCCGCTAAGCCGCGCCCTCTGCGCCGCTGTCGCCCGCGCATGCGAAGCGGTGGTGAGAGAAGAAATCGGTGAAGTATCCGATATTTTGCTCCTTGTAGGCATGTATGTGCAGTCCCGTGAGGATCTCAACACGATGCTCGAAGCCTCCATGGCTCCCGACATGGAGCTTGCGCTTCGAGCCTATTTGAAGTTGAGCGAGGTCGTTCGAGGTATGACGACCTCCACCGGAGGCGCGGTCGTGGGCCTTGATGCACTCGCGAAAGTTGCGCAGGAGCTTCCCGTCGCCAGTTCTCCCCGGGTTGAGGCGCTTCGCGCGAGCCTGCTTGATTTGGTGCACGCGCTAGAAAAAATCGCAGCGTGCGGCTCGCTTTCCGAGGTCGCCGAACACGCTCAAAACTCTCCGCTTGAACACCTCGAATCGTCTGTTGCCGAGCTCACCCAACTTGTGAGCGGCGCACGAAGACGAATGGGCGACATCCGGGGCGATCACAGTCTCGCGTCGGATGCAGCGATACGAGTCTTGGGCTTACACATCGAGCGCGAACTGCGCGGCGAAGGAGACAGCCTAGACGACGCGGTCCACGCAATATCTCGAACCATCGAAAACGAGCTACCCTACGCGATTGCCCGTGTCGCGGTAAGCGTGCTCGGTCGCATTTCAAGGCTCCCGCTCGATGCGCCCCGGAGAAACCGGCCTAGCCTGCGCGTGCCCGGACGCTCCGCGCCTTTGCCGGCGTGGATGCCTCCCGGCCGGGTTCTTGGTGGTTTTTTTGTTACTCGAGCCATCGGCACGGGAGCTGTCGGTTCAGTGTTCGTCGCTTGCCGTGCGGAAGAGCGTCAACGACACCGCGCCGAGCAGTTCGCGCTTAAAGTGCCAGACTATACCGGCGCGGCTGCGCGCACACTTTCCGAAGAGCAGTTCCTCCACATGTTCCGCGAGGAAGCGGGCGCATTGCTTTCGTTACCGCAACACCCCAACCTGGCTCGCTTCGTCACATTCGACGCCGGCGTTCGACCCAAACCGATTTTGGTGATGGAGCTGGTCGAGGGACCGAACCTTCAGCGACTCATCGAGCTCGGAAACGTCAACATGATGCGAGCATTCGACGTGATTGAAGGCGTAGCTTCAGGCCTCGAAGCAATGCATGCGGTCGGTATTGGCCATTTGGACCTCAAACCGTCCAACGTAATCATGAAAGAAGCCCAAAACGGCGCGCGACCAAACGGCGCTCAAGGAAACGCGCGCGACGTTCCTGTACTCGTGGATTTTGGACTCGCGGGGCGGAACCTCCGACCGGGATGCGGAACGGCGGAGTACGGGGCGCCAGAGGTGTGGGGGCAACCGCCCGGAGCGACCGCCGCCAAACCCGTCGATGTCTACGCCCTCGGCTGTTTGATGTACGAACTCGTGACCGGCACCACGCTCTTCGATGCTCCCAACGAAGTCGCGCTCATCGCAGCTCATATCGCGCACGATGGAACGCCTACGGGCGTCGACGCGCTTGCCACCGACCCGCGAACGGCACGCCTCGCGGAGGTCATCCGCAAATCGCTCCGACGAGATCCCGAGCGACGCGCCACCGTCTCCGAAATAAGAAGCGCCCTCGCCCGCATCCGCCCCGAGGTGGTCAAGCTAGAATGGCCCATAGGCGTCGGCTAGTAGAGCAGTGGCCTTTTGCTCCGACCGCGGCTTACCTCCCCTGCTCGGCCCGACGAAGCACTAATGTGCGTCATCGGGCCTGCGCTGCCGGGGCACTCGCGCTCAAAGCAAAATTCCACTGCTCTATGGGACGCGACTCGTGCTGCAATCACCCAACGTGATCATTGCCCTAGGAGGCTGGTGTCAAACGCGGACCGAGGATCGCGCAGCGCCGGTAGGCCAGTCGTCGCATCCGCGAACCGAGGAAATGCCGAAGCATTTTCGAGCGTGAGGGGACGGCGGCGAATGGCCTGCCGCCGCAAGCGAGCCGACGGGAGCGTTTGACACCAGCCTCCTGGAGCCGCGGTCAGTATGGCTGTTTGAAATTTCGCAGCATGAGAACATCCTGCGAGCCTTCGGCCAACATGTCACGTGCATCCTGGCGGGGGAGTTTGGGTGACTGTGTTGCTCGGAGGGTTGAGGCAAACCCTCCCCCACGCGGGTACGACCCACGCGGGGCCCCTTCCCGACTCCGGCCGCTTACGCGGCCGCCCCACCGGGAGCGGCGGGGCCCCGGTTGCGTTGTGCTTTCACCATGGGTCACGACTGCTGACGGCAGCAATCCATCGATCCGCCAACCAGGTTACATGCCTCCTGGCGGGGGAGCTTGGGTGAATCGGCGGGGTCGTACCCCGACGAGAGGGTCTGGGTGCCAGACCCTCAAAT
>JANQQS010000051.1 GCA_028284955.1 Myxococcota bacterium
GAGCAGGGGAGGTTGTTGCGGCTGGAGCTGTGCAAGGCGGAGCGGACGAAGTCCGTGGAGCTGCACAGGTCTAGACGCAGTACGGGTCCGAAGGACCCCCAGTGTAGATAGGCAGAGGCAGCCGCGCTCAGGCCAAAAGGCCACTGCTCTAGCCTCTAGCGGGGGATGCTGGCAGACTGCCGCGACCTCTCAATCGCTTTTGCGAGATCAACGTCCTTGTGTGTGACTTGGCCGCCTGCATCGTGCGTATTCAGCGCAATGCGCAGCGTGCTGTAGACGTTGAACATCTCGGGGTGGTGATTCTGCGCTTCGGCGTGCAAACCGACCTGAACGATGAACCCCATGGCTTCCTTGAAGTCTGCGAACTTGTACTCGCGCTGCAGCTGGTTGTCGTGCAAAGACCATCCGGGCAGACTTTCGAGTGCACGCTGGATAGCTTCATCGGTGAGCGGTTCAGTGGCCATAGTGGTCTCCTGGCACAAGCCTAGACATCATCCTGCCGACATCATCTTGCTCGGCCGTGTCGCAACCGTAAGGACGTCAGCGGCTGCTGGCAACCCGACTTCGCGCTACGCGCTCGAGAAAGCGCCTCCTCCGACGCCTTCATGTCTTCCGCAATGCGCATCAGCGCCTTGGCGTTGCCGGGTTCCCCGCCTTGGTCCGAGTCAGTATCCGTGCGTGATCCGGCACGACTGCGAGATTCTTCCGCTTCGAGCGCTTTTTTGGCCTTCAGCGACGCGCGCTCGGCTTCAAGCAACGATTCGTGCAGCGCGACGCACTGGGTGCGTATCTTTGCAAGGGAAGCATGCTCTAGGGGAAGCGCGCGCAGCGCTTGTAGTTTGCGCCCGCGGACCTGGAGGTCAGGGTGATCAAGCGCGTCGACGCTCTGAATCAGCCGTTTCGCTTCTTCGTGCTCAGAATCGCCACTGAGACTGTGGCAGCCCAACTCGCCGCAGCCGGAAGCTGCGAAGGCCATACAAAGAATGAGCCGCCGCGAGCGAGAAACGCCATGCACGGCAGACGAGAAAAGAACTGTGTGTCGCACGCGCTCAGCGTATAGCCTTATCTCGTGCATCACGTCTACCTCATCCCGGGAATGTTCGGATTCGCCCGCCTCGCCGGCTACGACTACTTCGGACATGTGGAGCGGGCCCTCCGCCTTCGGCTCAGCGACGCCGGGGCGCAGAGCGTCGTCGAAATCATCCCCACTCCGCCGACCGCCTCCATTCGCCGGCGCGCGCGGGTCGCCATGCACATGATCGCGGAGCACCATGCCGACCAGGGGCCCATTCACCTCATCGGCCATTCGACGGGAGGCCTCGACGCTCGTCTGCTCGCTTCTCCCAGCGCTCGTGTCGACGCCTACGTTCATCCGGAAGAGCAGATATCAAGCTGGCATCCGCGGCTCGCCTCAGTGACCACCATCAACACCCCGCACTACGGAACCCCGCTGGCCCAATTTTTTGCGACCGTATCGGGCACCCGATTGCTCTACGCGCTGTCGCTGCTCACCATCACCACGCTTACCGTCGGCGGCCCCTCGCTCACTGCCGCATCATCGCTCGTCGCCGCACTGGGCAAACTCGACGACGCACTCGGGCTCGACATCAAGCTCTTCGATCGTGTCACCGAAATGCTCATGCGTTTTCTCGGCGAACGCGAGCGAGGAGAGGTGCACGAATGGCTCAACGGAGTTCGGCAAGACCAAGGCGGCATCATTCAAATCACGCCCGAGGCGATGGATTTATTCGCCGCCGCCGCGGAAAACAGCGAACACGTCCGCTACGGATGCATCGCCACTGCGGCGCCAACCCCGCGGTCGGCAAAGTTTCTGCTTTCTCCTCGCGGCCCCTACGCCGCGCTCTCGGCCACCATTTACTCCACGCTTCATACCGTGACCTCCCGGCCCCACGCGCAGTATCCCTACCCCGAACCCACCGCCGAAACCCGCACCAAACTCAACCGCGCGCTCGGTCAGCCTCCTGACGCGCGCACGTGCGACGGGATCGTGCCGACGCTCTCGATGCTCTGGGGAACGCTGCTCTGGGCCGGCCCCGGAGACCACCTCGACGTCGTCGGCCATTTCCGCGACCGTTCTCCCCACACCACCCACACCGATTGGCTCGCCAGCCGCGCGCCCTACGACGCGGGGCATTTCGCAAAGAGCATGGACGCGATCGCGCGCTTCATCCTCGACGCGTCATAACTCGTATCGACTCATCGCATCGGCTCATGACTCGCGTCGACTCATGGTTCGAATCAACGCAGCGGAATACGAATCACGACCGGAAGGTGATCCGAAACGCGTTCCAGATAGTTCGCGACGTCTTCGTTCAACTTTGGAATCACAGTCTCACCATCTTGAATCTCTTCTCGAAATGAAGACGTGGTGATGATGTGATCGATCAGGCGCCGAGTGTAGAGGTGGCTTTTCCGGCGAGCCCGAAATAAGCGTCTGGTTCGAACCGTGTAGCGTCGTGAGCGCTCCACAAACGGCGCGAGCACCTGACCATCGAACTCCGCGAGCGTCTGATTGATATCGCCGAGGAGCACAATATCGTCTTCGCCAGGCCCATCGACCTGTCGACGCATGTAGCGCTCAAGCTTCTCCGCGGCTCGTTTCCGGCGGCCAAAATCGCGAGACCGCTGCCCCGCTTTGAGATGCACGTTGATCGCTAGAAAATCGACGCGCGGAGAGATTCCTCGGTCGGTACGCACCGAAACGAGAAGCGGGGGCCGCGGGAAATCGTAGTCGCGCCGAAACAGCAGCGTGGGGGAATGCACATCAAGCAGCGAAGCACGATAGATCACCCCAAGCTTTTGAAACGAGCCGTCGCGATACCGATGGCTCGAAAGCACCGACTTAAAGCCCGGAAGCCGTTTCATCAATGCATCAAACGCCTGCACATCACCGATTTCTTGCACAGCCACAAAATCAAGCGCCATCGAGGCAATCAAGTCCGCAACAAACTGAGGCGTCGACGATTGCGAAGGAAAGTTCTGAATATTCCAAGTCGCGATATCGAGCGAATCCGGCGCCCCCACCGCATCCACCACATCGGTTCGCGCCGACACTTGCGAGGCGCGCCCTTCAACGCGGGAATGACTCGACGACTGTTGAGTCGTGCGGCTGGGACACCCCGCGCAGAGGATCCACAGCGCGGCCACCTTCGCGGCCTTATGTCGTCGCAGCCCGTTCATGAATGCCGGCTTACTTCGTCCTGTGCGAAACAGCCATCTCGTTCTGCAATGTGAATCTGGAGACGAGCGCTGAAGTTGAGCCGGACGCAGATGAACGCTCTGAATCAGAGGCTGGCGGCTATTTACCGGTTCCGCGTTTCGGGAGTCACTGCTTCAGATCGTGTCCGGCCAGATAGTGTCACAGCTCCGATGAGCGCAATCGGGATCGAGAATCGAGCATCCTGGATTGCATGAACCATCTGCCTGGCAGTCGGTCTCCAGCGACTCATAACTGTATTTGGGCCTTGGCAAGTCGCATCGCGTGCCGGACCTGCAAAGGCGTTGAGGGGGCGTGCACATGAAACGCTGACGCGGCGGCATTCGCCTGCCCAGCACCGCGGTGAAGAACGGCTCAAAAGCGCGCGCACGCATGTATACTCCTCCTCTGCGACGTCCGATAAAATCGTTGTAGCCGGCCCCGTAAGCGTAGGTGCCTACCAGGCAGGCGCCGGCTTTGACCTGACTGAGCATCGGCCCCCCTGAATCTCCCTGACCAGGGTTGGGCAGCCCGGGCGGCAAAGCCAGTGCGTCTTCATATACTTGCGCAACCTGCGATACGCCAGACAGACGACGCTTCGGAATCGCATCGTTCGGAATGCGACAGCTTCGCTTCTGTTCACCGCAGTTAAGCTTCCCGTGCTCAGGATGGTTGCGTACCAGACATTGCCATGAAATGTCGCACGACGAATCCGAACGCCGGCGAATGCAGCTCTGAACACCACGCGCGCAAGATTCTGGCCATGTGTATGTTTCAGGACAATCCATCCCGTCTTTTCTGAGCTCGTCTTTGCAGCTCTCATACAAGTTCGTGTATCCATATCCCGAAAGCGTAACCTCGGAGTTCGCCTCCACAGGAAGGCACCGATTCCCACCCAACGCGGTTACTCCCGCAATCGGGATGGGTTCAACGTCAGCGCAGCCCTCGAGCTCCAGCAACGCAACGTCGTTGTACATGATGCTGCCTGGCGTCTCGTTCCGAAGCACAAAGTGAAGCTCGACATAATCTGGATGAAGGTGCCACTTCCGGACGCCCAGGCGCGTCTCAGTGCCCTTGGCGATGGGGACGGAAAACCTCAGACTCGTCAGCGCTTGGCGGCAATGGGCGGCGCTCACGGCCCAGCCTGTCGATTCCACACATCCCACGTACGTCGCCGTGCACAGGAGCGACCGGAGCGGTGTCTCAATCTTGGCCACCGCCTGATGTGAGGCGTCGATGACCCCTCCATAAATCTTGTTCTCGTGCTCGAGCGAATCTTCCTCAATGGCCGCGGCGCACGCGCCGACAAACGATGCCCCGCTGGCACACAACACCAATGAAACGATGCAAGCTCTTGGCTCCATGCAGTGCTGTTAAGCAACAATAGCGCCAACCCGACCAGGCACGACTTCGGCTGGATTGGTTTTGCACATCTCGCGCTTCGAAAAACCGTGAAACTACGTGGACTAATCTCATGGCGTTCCGGATGCGTCACCATTGCCGGAGCCGCGATGCTGACGCTCGGCGCCGGTGTACTCGCGCTCTGGTGGTGGCTGCGGGTTCCTGCAATCGACTCGAACACCGATCGCGCGGTCGAACTATTTTCTCGGGTCTTGAACGGAGAAGCGAATCTTCGTCCGCGCGCGTTGTCTGCGCTCGCGGGAGCGATCGAGCGCGATCCGCAAGATGCGCGGGCCCACCTTTGGTTCGGTCTCGCCAATATGCACGGCTATCTCGAGCATCGAACGCTTCCCTACGCCATTCGCGCAACCCGTGCCTTCGACCGGGCGGTGCAACTCGACCCCGCCAACCGAAGCGCGGAGGGCTGGCGCGCGTTTTTCGCGTACCAAGCCGCGGTGAAGCAGGAAGACGACCTGGCCGAACCAACCCGCGCGCTGCTCGCTGCAGGGCGCGCCGACCCCGGGTTTACAAGTTTTCTCGTCGCGGTCGCCCTCGCCAAGCAACCCCGAAGCACTGGCTACCCGGGCCAAGCACTTCCACCGTTGCGCGCCGCTGGCGACTGCGGCGACGGAACAACCCACCGCTGTCGGATCTCATCGTTGTTTCCCCACGCGGCGGAGGGCTACCACGCGACACTCGGAGACTTGCTCGTTCGTCTCGGCCGCGTAGATGAAGGTCAACGCGAATACCAAAAAGCACTGGCCCAAGAAACTGCGCACGCTTGGCCCTACCGAAAAGAATTCATTCGCTGGGTCGAGCAAACCGAACGACGCGCTGCGCGCCTCAGCCGCGATGACGCGCCCAAAACCAACCGTGACATATTCTTCGCCAGCGGACCGCGCGCCTGCGCAGCCTGCCACGAGAAGTAACGCTGCGCGCTCAAGTCGTGACAGGAGACGACTAGGAACGGCTGCTCGCTGCCAAAATGCCTCCCGCCGCGTAGATACGCACCAAAGGGTCCTTATCCTGCAGAAGTGGCCTTACTTTCTCTGGCTGCATCGCGTCGCGGGCGAGGGCTCGCGCGCCAGCTCGCCGGAGTAATCGATCGTCTGAATGGATCGCCTGCTCGAGCACCCGCGTCGCTTCGCGGCTTCCTTCTCGTGCAGTTAGCGCGGCCGCTTGTAGCCCGGGAAGGTCTGGCTGGTCGAGCAGCCGCACCAAGGCTTCGTCGGCTTCTTCGCGAAATCGTTCGTGCATCCGAAGCGCGTAGGCGATCGCGAGCAACACGCCGCGGTCGGTCTCATTGCGCAGCGACGAAACCAACGCTTGGTCGACAGCTGGCGAAGGACGGAGCGTGGATAGTGCAATCGCCGCTTGAGATCGCAATCCTGGAGTGGATGCAACAAGCGCTTGCCGCAGATACGCGCGGGCGATGGTCACACCGTCAGGCATCCCTCCGTCTTCTGCGTCGCGGTCAGACGCCGCGCCTTCCTGAACAAACGCAATCACACGCGCCGCTTCAATGCCCGCGCGAGACGGCGGGGTGCCCAAAAGCGCACCCAGCGCGCCGATCGCGCGTGCTCGGTCGGCCTGCACCATGGCTCGAACCGCCGCGAAGCGCACGGCCGCGCTTGAATCGCTGAGTCGACCTCGAAGGACTTCAAACGAATGAGGACCAAACGTTCCCAATGTCTGCACTGCGGCTTGACGTACGCGGTCGACCGGATCGACGCGCGCGGTCTTTTCGAGCGCCAACACCATCTCTCGGTACGGCTTCGCGCCCGCCAACGCTCTCGCTGCGGCGCGACGCACCGCAGCCGAGGAATGACCGAGCATCCCCACCAACCGATCGGTTTCTCGACGCGCATCGGCTGCAGAAACGGCCAGCGCGACGATCTCTGGATCGTCTGATTCGATCATCGAGTACAGGTATGCACGCGCGGTTTTCGATCGCCGCTGAGCAAGAACATGCAGCGCTTTGGCGCGCGCCACAGTCATTCCCTCGGTTTCCGCAATGCGCTCCAGGACGGGTGATGCAGAAGTGCCGGCAAGCGTAAGTTGAGTCATCGCGGCATCTCGCTCCGCAAGCGTTTGCCCGAGCGCCGCATGCTCGAGCACAAGCGCCGCGATACGCCCCAACAACTCGTGATTGGTGCCGTCGACCTCCTGATATTGTCGATACGCACGCAGCGCGCCTTCCACATCCCGGCGATCCAAAGCACGATGCACCGCCGCGCGAGGGCCAAGCGAGCATGCCCCACCCAGCAAACATGCACAGCCCAGCAGACATGCACAGCCCAGCAGATATGCACAGCCCAGTCGGCCATCGCGGAGACCAAGCAAGCATGCCCTAGAGCGCATGCGTACGCGCCGCGACGTCACACGGGCGGAGGAGGCGGCATCGATTGCTCGAGTAGCCACGCCTCGGTCGTCACGAACGTCACCCCGTCGAAAGTATCGAGTTCCTCGAAATCCGGATGGTCGGTCACGACGCATTTCACGTTCGCAGCTTTCGCCAGCGCCACCAAAGGTTCTTTCCAGCTATCGGGACCATACTCGCCCTCTTCGACGACTTCCACGAGCTTACGGATGGTGGTCATTTGCGGCCCGATGGCGTCTTCTTTGAACGAATCCAGCCCGCGAAGCATCGCCTCGATTCGCTTCAGAACCCACGCCGACGTTTTCGCCCGCTGGGGACGACCGAGCACGCGGTTGACGACGTGCTCCGGGGGCGAACCCAGAGCAACCGACGCATTTACGAACACATCCGGTGCAATCACGATGTCCATCTCATGCCTCCGACGCAGCGAGCATTAAACCAAGTTTTGCCCTCGCGATGCAAATCCTTGGTGAGGGTCGTAAAAGCGAATGGTCGCACTGTACGAACGATCGTGCAGGACGCGCGCCGAGGTTGACAGCCTGAGCCGGCCGAGGTTGAGTCCCGCGTATGCGTGCGGTGTGGATCCCCAAATTCGGAAAACCCGACGTTCTTGAAGTGCGGGAAGCGGCCGACCCGAGCCCGCGCCCCGATGAAGTCCGTATTCGGGTTCGCGCATGCGGGCTGAATTTCGCTGAAATCATGGCTCGCCAAGGCCTCTATCCCGATGCTCCCAAGCCGCCGATGGTCGTGGGTTACGAAATCGCTGGTGAAATCGACCGGTGCGGCGCGGAGGTAAAAGGCCTCAAGGATGGGCAGCGCGTCGTGGCGATGGTCCGATTCGGAGGTCATGCCGACATGGTGTGTGCGCCTCAACGCCAAGTGTTTGCCATGCCGGACGACATGTCCTTCGAAGAAGGAGCGGCGCTCCCGGTCAACTATCTCACCGCGTATCATATGCTCTTCGAAGTCAAGCGTGTGCGCGCCAATGAACGGGTTCTCATTCACATGGCAGCCGGGGGCGTCGGCACGGCAGCGCTTCAATTGTGCAAAACCATCGGCGCGGTCACCTTCGGAACCGCGTCCGCGGCGAAGCACGAGTACGTGCGCTCCCACGGTTGCGACCATCCCATCGACTACCGCTCCAAACACTACGTCGATGAAATAGAAGCGATTGCGGGACGCGCTTCGCTCGATCTCGTGCTCGATCCCCTGGGGGGTGGAGATTGGCGCAAAGGCTACTCGCTCCTTCGGCCGAGCGGCATGCTGATCGCCTACGGCTGGGCCAACATGAACGTCGGAGGCAAGCGAAGCATGTTGCGAATCGCGAGAGAGCTCGTCCGCCTCCCGCGCTACACGCCCATCCAGGTTATGGATCACAATCGCGCAGTGGCCGGCGTCAACATCGGCCACCTTTGGAACGAGCTACCCATGATCCGACGAGAAACCGAAGCCCTCATGAAGCTCTATCAGCAAGGCAGCATCCGCCCCCACATCGACGCGACGTTCCCCTTCTCCCAGGCCGCCGAAGCTCACCACTACCTCGAACGAGGCAAAAACGTGGGCAAAGTCTTACTCATCCCAGAGTAGCCCGAAGCACGGAGTTGCCCGAAGCACGGAGTTGCCTGAAGCGTTCTTGCAGCATCTCGCGAGCTATCCAGGTAGCCCGCTGATTCTGATAAACGCCCCCACATTGCTGGTCACGCCGTCGTAGGTCTCCTCAAGATTCGCGCCGGCGCCGAAAATCCAAGAAACGTTTCCCCACTCCGTGGTCGCGCCGAGGCGCAGCTGCTGGCTAAGGGTCCAGCCATCATCCCCAAACACGACGCTCGACCTTGAAAATCCGTACCCGAGGGACGTGAACACACCCCATCGCTCGTTGATTTTCGGCTGGTACATGATGGCGCCTCCGACGCCAATATCGTCTTTTCCTACGGAGGGCTCAATCCAGATCAAAAAGCCATCTGGTCCCAAGTAGAACGCAAACAAACTGCCGCGAACCCAGGGCCTCACTCCTTGCTCGTTGGTTTCATATCCGGCGAGCACGTTGACCCCGATGTCGATCACGCTGCCCAAGGCGCGGTATCCGAGCCCAGCGTGCCCCGAACTGCTGGCGTTCCCATCGTAGTCCACCGTGCTCACGGCCCGCATCTGGGTAACCACCACGTCTTGAATGAACAAAAAAAGGTTCAGGTCGGTATAGACTTGATTGTGGCCGACCAAGACCTCGCCGTAGTCGAACGCAGCCACTGACGCCGGCGTCAACGTGGCCTGCGCGGTCCACACCGAAGCGCACCACGCGAGGGCCGTACACCATGAACCCAAGCGGGTCTGGCCGAACCGATTTCGCCGCGAGAAGACCGCCGATCTGCGGTTTCCCATCTCGCGATTCAGACCGCGCCGCGCGAAGCTCGCCATCCACATCCTCGGCCCGCCCGCTCCCCGCTTCATGGTCCCCTGGTGTACGCCCTAGCAGGTATCGAATCAAGCCGACTCGGGGCACGAAACATCCAAAAATAGCGCGAACAACACGGATGTTGCGTCACATGGTCGTGGTGTGACACGGTGCCCCGAGCCGTGACCGAGCCGCTGACAGCCGACTCCCCGCGAGCCAGCGCAGGCCGCTTCGGAACGTTTTCGGGAGTGTTTACCCCGAGCATTCTCACGATTCTCGGCGTCGTGATGTATCTCCGGCTCGGCTGGGTCACAGGACAAGCCGGCCTTGGCGGCACCATCGTCATCGTGGTGATCGCCCACATGATTTCGTTCGCGACCGGCCTTTCTATCGCCAGCATCGCCACCAATCGCACCGTGGGCGCGGGCGGCGCGTACTTCATGATCAGCCGCTCCCTCGGCGCGCCGGCCGGCGCCGCAATCGGCATTCCGCTGTTCTTCGCCCAGGCCCTCAGCATCACGTTCTACATCGTGGGCTTTACCGAATCGGTGATGCCGCTGCTTCCCGAATCGCTCGCGCGATACGTGTCCCCCGTGGCGATGAGCACTGGAGTCAATGTGCTTCTCACCATGGTGTCGCTCAAGAGCGCCGACCTCGCCATCAAGATGCAGTACTTCGTCATGCTGGCGATCGCGCTCTCGCTCGCATCGTTCTTCGGGGGCACGACGCCAGAGTTCCCGCGACAGATCGAGTGGATCAACCCTGAGGGCGCACCGTTCGGAACCGTATTCGCGGTCTTCTTTCCGGCCGTGACCGGCATCATGACGGGCGCGAGCATGTCCGGGGACCTCAAAGACCCCCGGAAAGCCATCCCCACCGGAACCCTCGCGGCAATTTTCGTAGGCATGGTGGTGTATCTCGGGTTCCCCGTATGGCTGTCGCTGAACTACGACAACGAAGGACTGGTTCGCGACCTCGATTCGGTGTGGAAGATTTCGCGATTTCAGTCGCTCATCTATGTCGGCGTATGGGGCGCCACGCTATCGAGCGCACTCGGCAGCATTCTCACCGCCCCGAGAACCCTTCAAGCCCTCGCGTGGGACGGCTTGGTGCCTCGCGTGTTCGGAAAGGGTAGCGGCCCCAACAACGAGCCCCGCATCGGCATGATGTTGTCTTTCGTCATGGCGCAAACCGGCATTCTGCTGGGCAGCCTCGACGCTATCGCCCCTGTGCTCACAATGTTTTTCCTCGCCACCTACGGCGTCACCAATCTCGCAAGCGGCCTGCAGAAATGGGCCGCGAGCCCCAGCTTTCGCCCTGCGTTTGCGGTGCCCGCGGGCGTAAGTCTGCTCGGCGGAGTGGCGTGCTTCTACGTGATGAGCATCATCGACTTCGGCGCGATGATTGCGGCGCTCGTGTTTTGCGCGATCATCTTTCTGATCGCTGAGCGGAGAACGCTCGACACCACCTACGGCGACGCGCGTCACGGTATCTGGGCCGCCCTCGTTCGAACCGCCCTGCACCGGCTCCGCCGCGTCGAATGGCACCCGCTCAATTGGCGACCAAACTTGGTCATCCTGGGCGGGAACCCGAACAAACGGCCGCATCTGTTGCACCTCGGCAGCGCGGTAGTTCAAGACCGCGGCCTCGTCACCTATTTCCATCTGCTCAAGGGCACGGTGCGCGACCATGCCAATCTTCGCAACGATCTCTTCGACACCTACGAACGAAAAATCGCGGAACGGTTTCCCAATGTCTTTTACCGAGTGGACATCGTCGACGATGTCTACCGAGGCACGGTCCAAGTCGCCCAAAGCTACGGCGTCGGCGGGTTCGAAGCGAACAGCGTGATGGCGGGTTGGCCGCGAAAGACCGAGCGCAGCGAACGGTATGTGCAAATGTGCCGCGACCTCGTCGACCTCGACCGATCGCTCTTGCTCGTCAAATACGACGACGACAAGCAGTTCGGCGACGGCAAAGTCATCCACATCTGGTGGGGCGGCTTGCAAGGAAACGGCGGTTTGATGCTCCTGCTCGCGTATCTCGTGACCGCGCACTACCGCTGGCGCAACGCCAAGGTCAAAGTTCTCACGGTCGTCGCCACCGATGAAGAAAAGCGCGCCGCCGAAGACAATCTCTCGCGACTTCTTGCCGCCGCGCGACTTCATGGCGAACCGCGCGTGATCCTGCGTCAGGGCAGAAGCATCGCGCAGATCATGCACGTCGAAAGCGAGCGCGCCGACCTCGCCATCGTCGGCTTTCGCCTTCCCCCCGAGGGCGACCCTGTCGAGCCTTTCTTTCTGCGCATGAGCGAAATGCTTGCCGAGCTCCCCACCACGATTCTCGTTCACAGCGCACGCAATTTCGAAAGCGAACCGGTGCTCTTCGACAGCGCGACGGCTTCCGTCTCGTCAACCACCCTGAGCCGCTCGAGTCGACCGCCAAGCTCTTCGCCGGCTCAGGTCATGTCGGGGGCACACCCGCGCGTTCGATCCTCAACCACCGGGACGGCGACTCCTCCGGAGACAGCCGCTCCCGCCGAAGACACGACCACCGCGGGAATCAGAAAGCGCGAAGACTCGTTCGCGAGCTCCGAGCTCGGTGATTCTGCAACGCTCTACCTCCGACAACAAAAACTTCCATCGACTCCCGACCACCCAGATTCACCAATCGATGCCGTCGATCCCTCCATTTCATCCCAACGCTTGGAAATCCCAGACTCAGAACGCGAATCGTAGCGTTATTTTTGCGGTTTCGTTGCCTCTCCTTTGACAAACGCACAACCGGCCCACATACGTAGAGAGTTCCTGCTGTACCGCCCGGACCCGTGATTCGCCTGCAACAAGTCACCAAGCGCTACGATGCGTTCACCGCGGTGCACGAATGCTCCCTCCACGTTCGTCAAGGAGAGCTCCTCGTGCTGCTGGGAGCCTCTGGTTCAGGAAAAAGCACCACGCTGAAAATGATTAATCGGCTGATCGAGCCAACCGCCGGGACGATCGAAATCGACGGAACCGACACCCAATCGGTCAACCCGTCGACCCTCCGACGAGAAATCGGCTACGTGTTTCAGGAGGTAGGCCTCTTCCCGCACCTGTCCGTGGAAGACAATATCGGCATCACCCCTTCGCTGCTGGGCTGGGATCGCGCGCGCATAAGAGCGCGAGTCAACGATATGCTCGATATGGTGGAGCTCGACCCAGACGGTATGCGCAGCCGACGACCAAACGAGCTTTCAGGAGGGCAGAAGCAGCGCGTAGGCGTGGCTCGAGCGCTCGCTGCCCAACCGAACGTGGTGCTTCTCGACGAACCCTTCGGCGCGCTCGACCCGCTAACCCGCGACGCCCTACAGCAAACGTTCCAAAAAGTTCGACGAGAATCGGGCATGACCGCAATCTTCGTGACCCACGACATGGTGGAAGCCCTCTTGCTCGGGGACCGCATCGGGGTCATGCAGCAGGGACGTCTCGTCCAGCTCGGCCCCCCCGAGGAACTTCTCGAACGCCCCGTGAACCCCTACGTCGCCGCCCTCATGGACACCCCGCGACGCCAAGCCAAAGCGCTCTCCGATTTATCCGATGCATGAACTGCTCGCCCGCCTGCCAGACTACCTCGGCGGCCATTTAAGACTATCGCTTTCCGCTCTGATCGTCGGGGTCGCGATCAGCGTTCCTTTGGGCGTTTTGGCTACGCGCCGTCGCGCGCTCGAATCGCCCCTGTTGGCCATCGCAGGGGTCATTCAGACGGTTCCCGCGCTCGCGATGCTCGCGGTGATGGTACCCGCCCTCGCCATGCTGGCGCTTCCCAGTATCGGTTTCCTGCCCGCGTTCCTGGGACTGACGCTCTACAGCATCCTCCCCATTCTGCGAAACACAGTGGTGGGCATTCGCGGAGTCGACCGCGCGATCACCGAAGCCGCGCGCGGCGTTGGCATGACACCGTGGGATCGACTGCGCCGCGTCGACTTTCCCCTTGCGCTGCCCGTCATCGTCGCAGGTATTCGCACCGCAACCGTATGGACGGTGGGTATGGCGACGCTCTCGACCCCCGTCGGCGCACCGAGTCTTGGCAACTACATTTTCAGCGGACTGCAAACCCGCAACTATCCCGCCGTCGCGGTGGGATGCGTCGCCGCCGCAGTGCTCGCGCTCAGTCTTGACGGGCTTGTCCGCATGCTGGAGCAAGGCGTCAAGGCAGAACGCCGGTGGCTCACCGCGGGGGCGACGACTGCGCTCCTCGTGCTCGCCGTGTGGTCCGGCGCGGGTCTGGCATACGGGTCCAACTTTGGCGGAGCGCCAATCAAGATAGGCGCCAAAACATTTACCGAACAATACATACTCGCCGAAATCATCGGTCAGAAGATTCGCGCCGAGAGCGACCGAGAAGCGCAAGTGTTGAGTTCGCTCGGCTCTACGGTGGTGTTCGACGCGCTCAAAAACGGCGCGGTCGACGTCTACGTAGGCTACACGGGAACGATCTACGCCAACGTAATGAAACGCGATCCCCAACACGTCGACCGCAAGGTTCTCGTGCAGGAAATCGATCACTGGATGCAACAGAATCACGGAATTCGCTGCCTCGGCGCGATCGGCTTCGAAAACACTTATGCGCTCGCAGTCCGGCGCGACTTTGCAAAAAGATACCGATTGCACACCATCAGCGATTTGGCGCGCGTGCCGCCGAACACCCGCTTCGGAGCTGACTACGAATTTTTCGTACGACCAGAGTGGCGCACGCTAAAAGCTTCGTACGATCTTGGCTCTCTTGAGGAGCGAATCATGGATCCAGGGCTGATGTATCAAGCGCTGGACGGAGGAGATGTCGACCTCATTACCGCGTACTCGACGGATGGTCGCATCGAGGCCTTCGATGGGGCATTGCTCCGCGACGACCGTTCGGTCTTGCCCAACTACGATGCGATACTACTAGTAGGGCCTCAGCTCTTCTGGGACGCACCAGAAGCGGTCGACGCGTTGCGTTCGCTGCTCGGATCGATCGATGCGCGCCAGATGCGCCACCTCAATCTTCGCGTCGACGTCGATGGGCGATCTCCCGCGTCGGTAGCCGCTGAATTCCTGGCAAACCAGGCGAAAATCGAGCCCTCGGGTCCTCCCAAACCATCACCATCGGGATCAAGCGGCCAATAGAACCAGCCCGCCAAGCTGTGGTATCCTGGTAGGCAGCGACCGAAAACGTATGCCCAGAAAAGTATGAGCGACCAGGCCGACAAACTGCTCGAGCGCGCGCAAGAGCATATGAAAGCTGGCCGGCACGAGGCCGCGCTGGCCGATTTCAACCGAGTGCTCGAGCTTCGACCTGCGTCGGCGGAGATTTACGGCCAACGTGGCGAGGTATTGCGACGCATGGGTCGCTATCGCGATGCGATCGCGTCGCTGGACCAAGCGATCGCCAGTGATCCCCGATATGCGTTCGCGCTGGCCAGCCGAGGGGACGCGCGCGCGCGTCTGGGAGATGTGGCGCTCGCGCTTTCCGATCTCAACGCCGCAATTACGGTCGATGGGAAATACTCGTGGGCGTTTTTCCGGCGTGGCGAAATCCATCTCGATGCCGGCCGCCACGATGAAGCGATTGCCGATCTCACCCGAGCCATCGAACTTGAACCGGAGCGCGCATCGATCATCGCGACGCGCGGCGAAGCCTATCGGCTCGTCCACCGTCACCGCGAAGCGCTCGCGGATTTCGACGAAGCCATCAAGCTCGAACCGAACGTGTCGTGGGTGCTCGCGAGTCGCGGGAAAAGCCGAGCGCTCTGCGATGAGCGCGAAGCGGCGCTCTCCGATTTCGATCGCGCGATCGAAATCCAACCGGACTATCCTTGGGCCCTCGCACAACGGGGCGAAGTCCACCGCCTCATGGGCAATCACGGCCCAGCGATTGCCGACCTCAGCCGCGCCATCGCGCTCGACCCCAAAAACGCATGGGCATGGGCGAGCCGCGGCGCTTGCTATCGAGGAGAAAAACGCCTCGAGGAAGCATGGTCGGACCTCTCGCAAGCTCTGCTGCTAGATGGAAAGTACGCTTGGGCGCTGGCAAACCGCGGCATGACGCTCTTCGACCTGGGGCGCTTCGAAGACGCCCTGCAAGACCTCGATAAGTCTATCGCGCTCGACGACACCAATCCTTTTGCCATTGGCCGTCGCGCGGAAACCTATGTTGAACTCCGCCGCTACGAAGCCGCCCTCGCCGATTTCGAACGGCTTCTCGAGCGCGATCCGCTCGACGGTTGGGCCATCGCACATCGCGCCGATACGCTGCGACTGATGGAGCGCTTTCACGAGGCTATCGCCGGTTTCGATCGCGCGACTGAGGTCAATCCGAAGTATGCGTGGGCCATCGCCTCACGCGCGGAGACCTACCACATGCTCGAGCGCTACGAAGAAGCCCTCGAAGACTTCACTCGCGCCACGGAAATCCAACCCGATTACCCCTGGGCTCGAGAAGGCCGCGCCCGCACGCTCAACAAGCTGCTTCGGAGCGATGAATCCATCTCCGAACTCGACTGGCTCATCAATCGAGGGGCGCCGTCCCCACGCCTTTTGCGTATGCGAGCGCAAGCCTACGTGTCTCAGGGCCGCTACGAAGAAGCCCTGAGCGACTACGACGCCGCATTGAATCTCGATCCCCGGCGCATCGAATCGATCTCCGGGCGAGGCAACGTGCTTCGGCTGCTCGAGCGACACGAAGAAGCAATCGACGCCTTCACTCGAACCATTGAACTTTCGGACGACAACGCGTGGGCGGTATCGCGGCGCGCGGATTGCCATCGAGCGCTCGGAAACTACGAAAAAGCAATCACCGATTTCACCACCGCCATCGCCATCGAGCCTCATGAAGCATTCTCCTTCGCCGGACGAGGCGACGCCCTAAGGCAGACCCGGCGCTACGAAGAAGCGCTTCGCGACTTAGACCGAGCGCTGGAACTCGACCCCGACTCACGCTGGGCGGTGGGCAGTCGCGCAGATACGCTCCGGCTTCTCGGGCGCTACGAAGAAGCGCTCAGCGATTTCGACACGGCTATCGCCTGGGATCCTAAGGACGCATGGTTGCTCTCCCACCGCGCAGACACGCTCCGGCGAGCAGGACGACTCATGCAGGCGCTCGCCGACTTGCATCAAGCCCTCGAACTCGAACCGGGCGACGTGTGGATTCTCGGCCGCCGCGCGCACACCTACATCGACATCGGACGTCACGAAAATGCCTTACAAGATATCTCGAGCATTCTCGACCGGACCCCGAGCGACCCTTTCGCGCTCAGCATGCGCCCGCATGTCCTGAGGCAACTCGATCGTTTCGACGAAGCCCTCGAGGCCTCGGACGACGTGATCGAACGTTTTCCCGATCGTAGCTGGCATCTCTACGTACGCGCGGTCACCCACCGAAAGCGTGGCGACGAAGATGCTGCGTCGAGCGATTTGTCCAAAGCGGTGCGGCTCGCCCAGGAGCGCCTCGCACAAGAAACCGACCACATGGATACACGCGTAGACCTCATCGTGTATCTCATGGCGCTGGGCGACGCGAAACAAGCCCGTCGTCAATGCGACCACTTGCTCTCCCAAGACCCGCCCGAACGGCTGATTCAAGGAGCGCGGCAAAAACTCTCCGACTTCCGTGAACTACTCGGCGAAAACCACGCCTCCAAAGAAGTCCGCGCCCTCCTCGAACGACTATCCAAACACTAGGCCGTCATCATGCGGACTTTGATTCCGCCGTGGTCGGTTAGGAGCGCGGTGCTTAGGCCGAGGCCGGTGGCGCGGGCGAGTCTGGGGTCAGCCGCCGCGAGGGCGACGCGGAATCCTCTCGGTAGACCTTGCACGACGCGCCCTAGCGTTTGGTAGAGCGGCCGTACATCCGCGTCACCAACCCGGTGGCCAAAGGGTGGATTGGTCACCAGCGCACCATGGGAGCCGAGATCAACATCGCGAAACGGAGCCGCCGAAAGCGGAGCACAGCCCAAATGCAAATCCGAGGCTACGCGCGCACGTTCGGCGTTGGTTACCGACGATTTGTAGGCTCCCGCATCGCGATCGCTCCCGTGAATCGGAAATGGAAGCTCTGAAATGGCGCGAGACATCGACTCGGTATGCACGCGGGTCCAAAGCTCGAGGTCGAAATTCGACGCGTCCATGAACGCAAAGCGTCGATCTGATCCAGGGGGAATACGGCGCGCCATTCGCGCCGCTTCAATCACGATGGTCCCGGCTCCCATGAACGGGTCGACAAGCGGCGTCATTCGATCCCATTCGCTGACCACGACCAGCGCACGCGCGAGGTCTTCGCGCAACGGCGCCTTGCCAGTGGCCAATCGGTAGCCTCGCCGATGCAGCGGTTCGCCCGATGTATCCAGAGAGAGCGTGCACTGATCGTCGGCGATGCGCGCGAGCACCGTTAGCCCGCCGTCACCCATCAGAATTGCCTGTCCCAGACGCTCTTCAATTCCTGCCTTCACCCGCTCGGCAACCGCGCCGGAATGGTAAAGACGCGACTTTTTGCAGGTGACCCGAATCTGCACCGGAGCTTGCGAAGAGGGGCCCAGCCACTCTTCCCACGGAACGCGCGCTACCTTCCGCACCAGCTGAGGAAACTTCGTTGCCGAGAACTCCGCCAACCGGACGCGTACCGCATGAGCCAAACCGAGCTCCAGATTGAGTCGATATACGTCTTCTAGAGTTCCCGTCGCAGTCACCCCTCCAGGAGTCTCGGTAGGCTCAGAAGCCATCCACGACTCTGTTTCGTTCTTGAGCAGAGGTTCGAGCCCGGGCGCACACGACACAAATAGACTGAGGCTGCGCTCGGCTGGACTGAGGCTGCGCTTGGCCGTCATCCCGAAATCCTTCCCGCAAGGGGCCTTGACCACACCCAAAATAAAGCTATGCCCAAGCGATTAGTTGCTCTACGCAACCAATCACGTGCGGACAAACACAAAATTCCGGAGACGCCCTCATGAACCATTCCTCCCCAGATTTCACCGCCTCGCTCCGCCACGCGTCGCGCAAAGTCGTCCGGGAACTCGGCATGCTTCAGGACCAGGTGCCCGGAACCGACGTTAGCGCGCCGCAGGCTCATACCCTGCTCGAACTCGCCTATCACGGTGCCCTCACGAGCGGGGAGCTAGCGGACATCCTCCGCACCGACAAGTCGACCACCAGCCGGGCCCTCAAAAAGCTTCAAGACCAGCGCTGGGTGGAATTCAGCGTCGACTCCCGAGACCGGCGCCGCAAACCTGCGCGACTCACGCGGACAGGCACAAAACACGTCCAGCACATCCACCACGCAGCCGACACCGTCGTCAACCACGCGCTTGCGCTCTTGCCCGAAGACGAACGAAACCTCGTCTGTCAAGGCATGCATACGTACGCCAAAGCCCTTGAACGCTCGCGCCTACAACGCGAATTCGACATTCGTCCTATCCGGCGCGAAGACGACCCCGAGATCGCAAAGCTTGTACGCGCGGTACTCGAAGAGTTTGGAGGCACGGGGCCCGGCTACGCGATTCATGACGCCGAGCTCGACTCCATGTTCCGTGCCTACCAGCCCTCGCGATGCAAATACTGGGTCGTGCTCCGCAACGGACGCGTCGTCGGCGGCGCGGGATTTGCGCCGCTCGACCACGGCGACGAAGAGACCTGCGAGCTTCGAAAAATGTACTTCTATCCCGAATGCCGAGGCGTCGGCCTCGGCGCGCGGATGGTGCAAATGATTCTCGAAGAAGCCAAAAAATGCGGCTTCACCCGCTGCTACCTAGAAACCCTCTGCCGCATGGACCGAGCGCAGCGCCTCTACGACCGGTTCGGTTTCCGAACACTCGACGCCCCTCTAGGAAACACCGGCCACCATGCCTGCGACGCATGGCGCGTGCGGGAGCTTTGAGGCGACGACGGGTTCGCGCCTGCTGAACCAGAGGTCCCACGTTTCGGACAGTTAAAAAAGACTGTCAGATAGACGGATCCCATCACGTATAAGCCCATATCGCTATTTGCTAGAGCGCAACGTGTTCAGCACCAAAGCACTAGCAATCTGAACACACGCGCAGAATTAGATCTTGAACGGTCGAAAGGAGACGGGGATACATGAATATCATCAAGTCTTGCATGTGGCTCGCAGCGTCGCTCGCCATGGCGTCCGGTTGTGCCAGCCAGCTGGATGATCAGGAGGGGGACGAAAACATCGCCGCCGTGCTCGAAGAGGTCCGCCTCGCCGCGCAAAAAAACGAACCGCCAAAGCTCGACGAGGCGCAACTGGATGCCTTCTTCGCTGGGCTACGAAAGCGCTCACAGGCGCGCGGCCTCCATGCGAGCGGGATCACCCAGTTCACCGATCACGACAGAGACGAAATCCCTCGCCCCGGCAACAACCCATGCAAAGTCTGCAGCCTGGTCGTGCAAAGCGGCGCCTACTTGTTCGCAGCCATCGAACTCGTGGCATCAGACTACTTCACCGTCAGGCCGCCGTTCGAAGTCATGTTGGACCCGACATCTCTCGGCCCGGACGTTTCCGGGATCGACAACTGGTTGCCGAACTCGGACGACACCACCAACAAGCAAGTCGTCTATCTTGGCTCAGTCGGCAACGGCATGCCCGATGAAGCCTATGCCCGCTTTCAGTTGAACATGACCCCGCAGGCGCAAACTTCGAGCAATCACGCAGGCGGTATTCCATACATCGCAAGTTCGCCCATGATCCCGATGGATGTGACCACCTTCCATCATCACCTATGACCTGGGCTCTCCCGAAACCCTTTCGTCATCCGCTGCGTGACGAAAGGGTTTTCGCGCGTGGTTGGGCCGTTCTCGCGAACACCTGAATCCGATTCCGAACCGATTCCGAACCAGCACCCGACATGCGGGCTTTGAGGCGACGACGGTTCGCGTTTTGCTGAGCTAGAGGTCCCAAGTTTCGGACAGTCTCAAAAAAGATTGTCAGATGAACGGGCCCTGCCGCGTATTCGCTCATATCGCTATTGACCCATATCGCTATTGCTAGAGCGCGCCATGTTCAGTACCACAGAAATAGCGATCTGAACGCACGCGCAGAATCAGATCTTGAGGGATTGAAAGGAGACCGGGGGACATGAACATGATCAAAATGAACACGATCAAACCTTGCATGTGGCTCGCGGCGTCGCTCGCCATGGCGTCCGGTTGCGCCAGCCAGCTCGATGGTCAGGAGGGGGACGAAAACGTCGCCGCCGTGCTCGAAGAGGTCCGCCTCGCTGCGCAGAAAAAGGTCACGCCGAAGCTCGACGAGGCGCAACTGAATGCCTTCGTCGCTGCGCTAAAAAGAAATTCCCGGGCACGAGGCAACTCGAGCGGAATCACCCAGATCACCGATCATGACCCAGACAAAATCCCTCGCCCCGGCAACAACCCGTGCAAAGTCTGCAGCCTAGTCGTGCAAAGCAGCGCCTACATGTTCGCGTACATCGAACTCAGACAGTCCGATTACTTCACCGTGAATCCACCATTCGAGGTACTGATGGACCCAAGGCTCCTCGGGCCGAACACGCCCGGGGTCAACAGCTGGTTGCAAGACACCAGCGCCTCAGCCGAAGGACAAATCATCTACCTTGGCATGTTCAACCCACCCAATGTGGCCTACGCGCGCTTTCAGCTGAACGTGATTCCGCAAGGGTCGACCTCGAGCGGTCACTTAGGCACCGGTCCGACCACCAAAAATTCGCCCGAGATCCCGATGGATTTGGCCAACTTCCAATAGCTGTGACCAGGGCTCTCCCGAAACCCTTTCTTCATCTACCGCTTGGCGAAAGGGTTTCGCGCTCGGTTGAGCATTTTACTCTGCCCGTGGGTGAACGCTCCCGTTACTTAAGTTTGAACTTCGGTTCGCGAAGAAAACGAAACGCATCTCGAATTTCGATCGAGCCGACGCGTCTTTCGGTCGGAAGACCTTTCACGAGCTGCATCGCGGCACAAGACCAAAGCGCATTAACTGACAAATAGTCGGAATCAGTCGTCCATCGCCGGCGCAGACCCCGGTGCCGATCCTGATCCAGACCCCGCACCCGACGCCGACACGGGACCTGATCCTGATCCCGATCCCGATCCTGACGCCGACTCTGCACCAGATTCAGATTCGGCGTCTGGGTCTGGTTCGGATGCAGCGTTTGGGTCTGGTTCGGCGACCGGTTCAGATTCCGCGTCGGCAACGCGTTCGGGTTCAGCCTCCGCGTCGGCGCTACGGGGATGCGGTATCGACAGGTGGTTGCCTTCGTTGCTCGGCGAACGGGTTGTTGGGATCAAACCCCTGCGGGCATTGGGCAGGCACAACAAAAAGCTGCGTCACGACCGTCGCCGACTTTGGCCCGTCACTCGTCGAGACAGTGCAGTCGGACATCGCAAGTCCTGTTCCTACAAAATGTCGCAGCTTGATGTTCAAGTGGTGGTCTGCGCTGGCAAGCCACGACCGTAGAAACTTCTCCGCCAACGGGACGATATTATTGCTGTTCGGATACCTCGTCCTCAACGTGTTCAAGTACGCCTCGTATTGCGCCTTCGTTTTTGGAATCAAGTTGATATTTTCCCCCGCCGCACACGTTGCAATGCCCGCGTTACGTACCCGGCCGGTGGGCGTATTCCCCGTCTGGCCGTGGGTCACTCCTTTTGCTCCATACAGCGCTGCACCTCGACATTCAGCTTCGCTCTTCGCTCGAGCGAGTTGAGTCAATGTGGCGTTGCAGGCCAGCGCGTTGCTTCTGACGCCGTTGACGAGCTGCATCAACCGACGTTCATCTGGCGTCTGCCCGCACGCATCGACCGGATTCAAAAGCGCGGTGCTTTGCGCGCCGTTCTTGTTTTCGCGTTCTCCAGAATCACCAACATTGGCCGCACAGCCACTCAGCATCCAGAGCAGTACAGATCCCATAAACAGCAAGGGCATGGCGCTCTTCTCTGCAGCAGCTGTGCCGAAATTTCTCGCTGAGAATCAAAGCACTTTTTCACTATTTCTGTGACAGAATGTAGGCGTTTACCTACAGGCAACGACCTTTTTTCTGGAGCTATTTATGGTACATATGTAAACTACGTATATGCCACAGTTACATTTCTCTCTCGATGCCGACACCGCCGAGCGTTTGGAGCAAGAAGCTGCCTCAAAGGGGCTAAGCCTCTCCAAATATTTGGCTTCGATCGTGCGCCACGCAGTTCCGGACCAATGGCCGGAAGGCTACGTCGAACGTGTGGTCGGCAGCTGTGCGCAACACCCGCTGTCGGAGCCGCCTGACGACCCCCCCGATGACGTCACGCTTTGATGTATTTGCTCGACACCAACGTATGCGTTCGCATTCTCAATGGGAGCTCGCCGTCAATCGCTCGCCACTTCTCGCGCGAGTCGCCGACAACGGTGCGACTGTGTTCGATCGTGAAAGCAGAGCTTCTTTTTGGCGCACGCAAAAGCCGCCGAGTGACAGAAACGCTCGAGGCACTGCACGCGTTCTTCTCCCCGCTGGACAGCTTTGTGTTCGACGACGCGTGCGCGGAGCACTACGGCAGCATTCGTGCAGATCTAGAGCGGAACGGCACTCCGATAGGCGCCAATGACCTTTTGATCGCATCCATCGCCCGGCGACACGATGCGATTCTTGTGACCCACAATACCCGTGAGTTCACGCGTGTTGTCGGCCTGCAGGTCGTAGACTGGGAAGCCGATTAGGCACGCTGCAGAGCGACCCGCAGCTGCGCGAGCTGATTTCGCAGCGGCACGATGAAATCCATGCTTACGGTTTTGGTGCCGCCGTGCATCGCGCGAGCGGTATGCCATTTGGAGAGTGCAAGCCGCGCCGCCGCGCGAACAAACTGTGCGCCGCGCGGTCCGTATTTGAGCCGCGCCTTGAGCAACCCGAACGCGCTCGCCACCAAACGAACCTCCTCTCGCGAAAGGTTGTTCAGCGCGATTTCGTCTTCCAAAAACTCCTTGATGATCAAACCGCGCCGCCGCACCAGCACGATGATGAGCACCAGAAAAATCGCCACGAACACAAACCACACGGGAAGCATCAAGAAAAAGATCGCCCCCGAACCCGATGCGTCGGCGAGGGTGGCCGAGCCGTTCCAAATCGCGTGCAGCAATACCGCGCCCAGATAGCCCAGGGCCGGCGCGACCACGCGCATGATCGGCGTTCGCGTTTCCCGAGCTACGCCCAGACCAATGCCGATCATCGACGTGTATACCGGGTGCCCCCAGGGCGCGATGATGCCCCGCAAAATGAACGTGACAGCGAGGGTGCCCCCTCCCCCCGAAGCAGCGCGCGCGTAGTAGATCACGTTTTCGATCGTCGCGAAGCCAAGCGCCACGAAGGTCGCATAGATAATCCCATCGACGACCCCATCAAACTCGCGGCGCAGAAAATAGAACACCCCGAGCACGCCCACGCCTTTCCAAAACTCCTCCACCAGCGGCGCGCTCACGACCGCAGCTAGCGCTTCGCCAGAGCCCGAGCCAAGCGACGCGGTGCCGATCGCCGCCACCGAGCTGTTGATCACCGCTGAAAACCCGCAGGCTGCGATTCCGCCCCAGAGGATACAGCCCACCAGCGCGTACCATGGCTCCGGGTCGTAGCGGTCGAGCAGACGAGGAACCGTGAGATACATCGTGCCGGCGGGAAGCGCGAGAAACGCCCCCAGGCACATGAACCCCAGAATATCGATCCGCCCCGAAAGCACGGGCCCGCCCACGAACGTCGTCACGAGCAGCACACCGCCGACGAAGATGCCGGTGAGGAACAGTAGGGCGCCGACGTGTCGACGCGTTCGCTCGGGGTCAGGAAGCTTCACGTTAGGTTCGTCGACCGATCGGCATGGAACGCTTTGATCCGCTATCCCGCTTCGCTCTCGGAAGCCGGCTCGCTCTTGCGCGAATCGTCCAAGCTCGCTTTGAGCGCCTCAAACAGATCGATGATTTGCGCCGATTCCTGCCCCGAATCGACGGTGACCTCTTCGCCCGCCACTTTTTGCTCCACCGCATTCATCACGCGACCGCGAAACTCATCGCGATATTTGGCTGGATCAAACGCAGGCTCAGTAAGCTGCTCGAGGAGCATCCGCGCCATCTCTTCCTCCCCTGGCTTCAGCTCTGGCTCTTCGCCAAGATCGATATCCTCAAACGACCGCACCTCGTCGGCGTAATAAAGCTGATGCAAGAGCAAGCCTCCTCGGTACTCTCGAATGATCACCAAATGCTCTTTGCCGCGGGTGTAGTATCGGCCCACCGCCACCTTGTCGGCTTCGCGCATCACCCGGGCGAGCAGTTTGTAGGCTCGCTGGCCAGCTTTGCCGGGCCCCACATACGACGACTTCTCGACATGCACAAAATCGATGCTCTCGAGCGGCACAAACTCTAGAATCTCAAGATTGTGGCTCTTCGGAGCCTCGAGCGCCTTCAGCTCTTCGTCGGTAAACTGGACATACCGATCTTTTTCATACTCATAGCCGCGAACAATCTCGCTTCGCTCGATGACCCTGTCGTCGTGCGGGCAATACACCTGATACTTGATGCGCGTGCCACATTCTTTATGCAGCTGATGAAACCGCACGCTCTGAGACGACGTCGCGGTGTACAACTTGAAGGGAATCGACACGAGACCAAACGTCAACGTGCCCGAACCGGTCGACCGAGCTGCCATCGCTTAAGGATAGATCGCCCGGCCGGCTCAGCCTGCAAAATTCGCAAATCTGGCGCTTCGAGGCATTTTTCCGCGGATGATTCGGCCCAGCACGCGATTAGCGCCAACACGCAACTAGCACCAGTGGTTCAACTCACGCTCCAACTCGCGCTGGGCGGGTACAAAATCGCTCGATGGAACGAGTACGTCGGGCCCCACATAGAGGCGAATTCGTCCAAACGGGAGCGGAATCACTTTTCTATCCCATCCTGGAAGGCGCATCGCGAAGTCGGCGCGAATGGTGATCGGCACGATGGGGAGCCCGCTCTGGTGCGCGATATGAAACACCCCTTTTCGAATCTTTCGGCTCGGCCCGGAGGGGCCATCCGGGGTGATGAATGAGCTGTAACGGGTGTTTCGCAGCAGCCGGCTGAGCTCGCTCGCCGCTTCCCGGCCGCCGTGGCCCGTGGAACCGAGAATGATTTTCTCGACGCCGAACCACCGGAGCAGCACGTGGGTTTGTTTCATGTACCACAGCGGATGATTGATAATCGCCAAGCCCCGAATCCGCTTCACCGAGGAAAACAAAGCGAATATTTCACTGTGCCAAACCGCAAAGATGACGGGATATGAAATCGACTCGAGGTCTCGGCCAACAAACTCTACCCGGCTGGTCCGACCCACCAAACGGTGCCACCCGTAGTGGGCGGTGCCGAGCGCGGTGCTCGCCGGGTTGTACCACCAGGCGATGGCCCGCGGAATGTTGTCCACGCGGTATCGCCCCTGCAATCGAGCTACCATAGTTTTGAACGTGTGTTGCGCGCCCATTGAAGATGCCTAAGCCGCCGGTCGACGAGAACTCCAAACTGGACCGCTACCGCAAGAAGCGCAATCCAGAAGCGACCAACGAGCCCTTCGGGCCAGACCCTGCGGGGGGCGGGCCAACGCGCTGGGGCGAATACGTCGTGCACCTTCACGACGCGACCCGGCGTCACTACGACCTGCGCATCGAAATCGGCGGCGTATTGGCGAGCTTTGCCGTGCCCAAAGGGCCAAGCCTCGACCCCAAAACCCGGCGGCTCGCCGTGCATACGGAAAACCATCCCCTCGAATACCTCGACTTCGAGGCGATCATCCCGCCCGGAAACTACGGCGCGGGAGCAATGATTTGCTGGGATCGCGGCACCGTGCGCTACCCCAAAGGCCCCGCCGAAGACGGCCTCACCGAAGGCAAGCTCGAGTTCGACCTGGAAGGGCACAAGCTCCGTGGCGGCTGGGTGCTGATTCGCACCAAGAACAAAAGCGCGTCCGCCAATCAGCTCGAAGGAGGAACCGAGCAGTGGCTGCTCATCAAACGAAAAGACCCCGCCGCGTCCGATCGCGACATCACCGAGATGCCGCGCAGCGTGCTGTCCGGGTTGCTGATTCACGAGCTCGCTGAGACGGCGACCATCCGCGCCTCGCTCGCTGAACAGGCCAAAGAACTCGGCGCCACGGAACAAGACGAGCTCCCTCGTGACGCACGCCCCATGCTTTGCGCATCCGCCGACCCCAGCCCAGAAGCCCTTTCCAAAAAAGATTTCCTCTACGAGATGAAGCTCGACGGAGTCCGCGTGCTCGCATACCGAAGCGGACCACAAGTAGCCTTGATCTATCGATCCGGTCGCGCCGCCACGGGGCTCTTTCCCGAAATCGTCCGCGCGCTGCAATCGCTCGCGCCAACGCGCGTGCTCCTCGATGGCGAAATCGTCGCGTTCGATCAAGGCCGTCCAAGCTTTGAAAAACTCGCCCGGCGCATCCACGATGCGCGCCCCTTGGATCGCAAGCTCGCCAAACGGTCGGCGCCCGCTGTGCTCATGGCGTTCGATATACTGCATGTCGAGGGCCGAGACTTGCGCGCCCTTCCTCTTCGCGACCGCAAATCCCTCCTGCGCACAATCTTGCCCGGGCGGGGCATTGTACGCGCGCTCGATGACCTAGAAAACGGCCAAGCGCTCTACGATTTCTGTCGCGAGAACCGCCTCGAAGGCATCGTCGCCAAAGCCGCCGGACAACCCTACGATTCGACCGGCCGGCGCGCCGACCATTGGCTGAAAATCAAATGCGAGCGCGAGGATGACTTTGTCGTCGTGGGATACACCGTGGGGACCGGTGACCGAGAGCGCATGGGCGCGGTCGACGTCGCGAGCTTCGAAGGAGAACGGCTTCTCGTTCGCGGCAAAGTCGGTAGCGGCCTCTCGAACGAGATCATCGACCAGTTGCTGGATCGCGTTTCGATTCAAGACGACTGCGCCGCCGAAGGCGAGCTCATGCCAGCCCCGCGAGGACGCACTTTTGTCGCTCCGAACGTGGTCATCCGCGTACGGTACGGCGGCTGGACCGAACAAGGCCGGCTGCGCTTCGGGGTCGTACGCGGCCTTCGCTCCGACGTATCGCCCGAAAACGCAACCGCACACCCACCAACCTCCGTCGAGCCTGACGCGCCCGCCGCCCCCGATACTCGCGTCAACCCCAACACTCGCGTCAACCCCAACACTCGCGTCAACCCAGATGCTCACGTCGACGACAGCGACGCTCCCGCCGTTCCCCAAAGTCACGACACAGCCCCCGCATCGACCGATGCTCCCGCTGGGAAACGAAAAAAGCGCCCTTCGACGCCAACACGCCCCGTGACGTCGACACGCCCCGTGACATCGACACACCGAGTCAAGCTCACCAACCAGAACAAAGTATTTTGGCCCGTAGAGGGCTACACCAAGGGCGACTTATGCGCCTACTACGAGTACATCGCGCCAATCCTCTTACCCCACCTGCGCGATCGGCCCGTTACTTTGGTGCGCTATCCCGACGGCATCGAAGGCAAACACTTTTATCAATGGAGATTGCCTCAGGGCGCGCCCTCGTGGCTCAAACAGCTGCCCTTGCGCTCCACGTCTCCATCGCATGGCACGCGCGACAAGAAAAACGTCGACACCGTGCTCGTCGATGACCTCGACAGCTTGCTCTACATCGCGAACCTCGGCTGCATTCCGATCCACATCATCGCCGCGACCCAAGATTCGCTCGACACCTGCGATTTTCTCACCATCGACTTCGACCTCGGCGCCGCGCCCCTGAGACACGCCATTACCCTGGCTCGGTCTCTGCACGAACTGCTGAGCGACCTAGGGCTCTCCGGGTTTCCGAAAACATCGGGCCAGCGCGGGCTCCACGTGCTGATACCGCTCGGCCCGGGCATTCCTTTTCCCGCTGCCAAGAAACTCAACGAACTCATCGGGAGACTGCTTACCCGCCGCGCCCCGGGCCTCGCCACCATGGAGCGACGCAAAGAGCATCGAGGCGAGCGCGTCTACGTTGACACCGGCCAAACTGGCCGCCTCCGCACCATCGTCGCGCCCTACTCCGCCCGCGCCTACCCCGGCGCCACCGTATCCACCCCGCTAACCTGGGACGAAGTAAGCTACGCGCTAAACCCCGAACAGCTCACCATCTTCTCCGTGCCCGCGCGCGTAGAAGAACGCGGCGACCCCTTCGCGACGATGCGGAAGTGCGCGCCCAACATTCAAGACACGATGAGCCGCATCAACCAGCTGATCTAATGCTGACCACTGCACCACCGCTCTCTGAGATGCACCCTGAGCTGCAATCAACCAATCTGATCGTTGCTCCAGAGAGACAAGCCGATTCTGACCCAGACGCCGATTCTGACCCAGACGCCGATTCTGACCCAGACGCCGACGCCGAACCTGATCCCGATGCGGCTCCCGATCCTGCACCCGATTCGGACTCACCCCCCGCGTCGATTCACCTCTCGAGAACCGTCAGCTTGTCCCGATGCCGCGCTTGAACCGCTACATAGTCGGATTGCGTGAGCCCGAGCGAAGGCACCAGGCGGCGCAGGTAGTTTGTTTCCGTGAGCGACAGGCGGCCGTCCGCCGCGGCGACCTCGACGAGCGCTTCGAGCACTTCGATGCGGCCGTCGGTTGTGCATAGCTCGCGCACGTCGCGGCAAAACGCGTGATCTCCATCGGACGTCATGCGGCCCATGTCGGTTCTCAGCGCGGCGCAGATCGCGTCGACCGCGGCGCCATTGAGCACATGCACGCGCCCCAGCTCTTCGCGAATCTTGGCTTCTTCGGCTGGGGAATAATCCTGCTCGCAATGACCCACGTGGGCCAGGAGCCCGGCGATCGCGCATATCAGCCTATGCGTATCGTCATCCGCGTCCGGCAATACAGCTCGTACCTTGTCCATCAGGGGAGAATGCGACATTCATCCAGCTCGATTTTAGGTTTCGGCAGGCCGCGCGGGCTCACCACAATCGGCTGTAGACATAGCACCGAACATGTCAGCATGAAAAAAATGACGACGCGAGAACCTCCCACCGCATTTGACACCATCGGCGGAGAACCAGCCCTTCGCGCGATGATCGAAGAGTTCATCGACCGCTGTTTTGCCGACACGATGATCGGCTTTCTGTTTCAGCGCGCCGACCCTGCGCGCATCAAGCGGTTTGAGTTCGAACACGCGGCTGAGTTTTTGGGCGCTCCTGTTCGGTACCGCGGCCGGTCGCTGGCCGCGGCCCACGCGCGACATCGCATCATGGGAGGCCAGTTCGACCGGCGCCTCACGATTCTGCGAGAGGTCCTTGAATCTCGCCAGGTGCCCGACGAAATCCGCGACGCATGGCTCGCGCACCACGAACGCCTTCGTTCAGAGGTTACGCTCGACGAGCGGGGAGAGTGCATTCCTCGGAAGTAGACGTGGATGCGGATGTCGATACGGGATCGGCGACAGGATCGGGATCAGCGACAGGATCGGGATCGGGATCGGGATCCGGTTCGGTGTCGGGTTCGGAGTCGGTGTCGGGTTAGGCGTCGGGACCAGGCTCAGGTTCGGTGTTGGCCTCGGCGTCTGGTTCAGGTTCGAGTTCGGCATCGGATTCGGTCATCCCCTGACGTTTCTTTCACACGGAGTTAGTCGGTTTACCCTCGCTGGCGCGCGCGATACCATGGTCACATGGCGAGCTTTCCCTGCGCGATCCCCGTCTCACCAAAGTCGCCAACCTGGTTTCTCATCGGAAGCCTGCTCGTGTGCATCCAGGCGTGTGGCCTCGAAGGCAAGCCAGCCCCGCGCGGGGTCACCAAAACCCCTCCCCCATCCTCTGCGACCCCTGCGCCTGCAGAAACCGCAACGGCACCGAAGGCCCGCTGGCGACGGACCCAAACCGCTGCCCCTGCCCCAGCCTCCGAAACCGCGAACCCCGACGAAGAACAAAAGCCCAAACGGGATCTCAACGCCGAGTTGCGCGCATCGTTCGGCGACCCCACGCCGTGTGTATCGTCTTGGCAAGCCGCTCCGCAAAGCACCACCGTTTCGGTGCAAGCCTGGGTCAACGTATCCGGCGCGGTCTCTCGGTCCAGCGTGTCGTGCCCAGGCGCTCCGGCAGTCGTGCAGCAATGCCTCGAACAAAGGCTACGTCAAGTTCGCTTTCGCGGCCCGGTCGACGACGCGCCAACCCTTGCCTCGACGCGCTTCGACGTACTGCGCGACGCGCCTCCAGCTCCAAAGCCCGCTGCCAAACCTGCTCCTACGCCGCCCCCGACCGCCGTCTCGGGAACCCCGATTCAAGCGCTCCCCTCGCAGGCCCCGCGAGGCGAACAGGGCACGCCGATACGCGAAGCCCCGTCGGTCGCCGCCCAAGGCAAAGAAACCACCCCCATTTCCGAGCCGACGTCGGTGCCCATCCAGGGCCCGAGCGGCGTGCCCATCGGCCGCTAGCGCGCCACCGCGAGCGTCGTTTGGACAGACCGGGTCTTCCCCTCTAGGGTGCGTCCGCAGTCAACGCGCCCCAGCCGAGCAAATCGGCGTCGCCGGGTCCACACAGCAAGGTCAACCCATGGGCTACCTATTCGAACCAAAGGTTTTGCACGAATGCGCGAACGCCGGCCTGAACCATCAGGGCGAAGCGATGTTCGACGCGGTCACTGAGGAACTCGCGCGTCGTTACCCGGGCCATATCGACACTGGTCCCCGAAAATGGATCTTCAACAACGCAGGCGGCGCGATGGGCCAAATCGCTATTCTGCATGCGTCGCTATCAGAATACGTTCTGATCTTCGGCAACCCCATCGGCACCGAAGGGCATTCCGGCCGCTATCGAACCGAGGTTCACGACTTCATGCTCAGCGGCGAAATGTGGTGCTTTCAGGAAGGGCAAACCGAACGCGTGGTCTATAAGCCCGGCGACCACGCCTACCTCGGCCCGAGCGAAGCCAAAGGTTATCGCGTACCGAGCGACGCGTTCATGCTCGAATACGCCCGCGGCGCGGTACCTACGATGCTCGCGTTTGGCCTCGCCGACACCGTCACCAGCACGCTCGACCTATCCGTGATGGCCCGAACCCTCGGCGCGTACACGGGCAAAGTCATGCGCTCGCTCCTCCAGGGAAAAATCTAACCCGCCGACTATCTACGGCACTGGCGCCTTTGCACTAGGGCCGGGTCGATAAGCGGGTGATAGGTAACGTAGCGCGACGTGAGCGGCCGGGCTTTCTTAAGAGCCACCAGCGTTTGGTACACCATCGCTGCGACCACGCCTTTCTTGGCCAACGGTCGACTGAACCAGGCCGTACCGGCCAGCCGGCCTCGGTAGTCGAAAGAGACAACTGCATTCGGCTCCAACGAAAAGTCGAGATTGATCGCGATACGGTGCTCAATCGCAGTCGCAAGATCGTTCATCTGCGCGTCATCGAACTTGTCGCGAATGAGCTCCCAGTTCCCTTTGTACACTCTCTTGAGGCGATCATGAGAGGGCTCCGCTGAGATTCGCGTCAGATTTGTGCCGCGAACAAGGCCCGCCACCGCTTCCACGTACTCCAGATTGTCGTCGGGTCGAAACGATCCGTCGGCGTCTGCGCGGATGAAATTCCGAAAATGCGCATACCGAATCGCCCCATAGTCGGGGTCGCTCCTCGGGACATCGACGAAGCGAGCCGGCGACGGGT
The DNA here is from genome assembly GCA_028284955.1 of Myxococcota bacterium. GTDB lineage: Bacteria > Myxococcota_A > Polyangia > Polyangiales > Houyiibacteriaceae > JANQQS01. The sequence goes on from JANQQS010000051.1 coordinate 32,029, forward strand.
CGAGCACCCCCGCTGAGCTTGCGAACGCACGGTACACCAAGCGAGCAAACAACCTCCGCGGAATCGCGACACCCAGGCCACCGGATACCTCAGACGGCAAGATCACGTCTCTTCGGTGGAGCAAGCGAACAAACGGCGCGGCGGGGTGACAGCGGTCCACGCGCAAAGGGACCCAGTCTTCGCCCGGGTCGAGCGCACCTCGAGCGAACTTGATCCACGGTTCATGCGGCTTGATGGCCACCGACACACCAGAAAACCCGGGGTCGTAGGGAAGTTCACGATTGGTTGCAACGACAATACCGTGAAGCATCCCATCTTCGTCGAGCAACGCTCCACCCCGAATTCCAGGATCCAATGTTTTGGAGCCTTTGTGCCCGTGGAGAATCGCGAAAGGACTGGGCCAAGGGTCATGACGACCCATGCGGACAATCGTGCCCGTGACAGTTCCTTTCCTGATGATCCGGTTTTTGATTTGCTCGCTAGCGTTTGTCCCATACCCCAAAGCGATCACTTTTTCGCAGTTGCCGAGAACATGTCTTGCGATCTTCGCAGGGTTCGCAGCGAGCTGGTGTTCCGGTTTCGCCTTGACGAGTCCGATATCAAAATACCGAGCATGTTCGGCGAGATACTGCGATTCGCGGTCGAACAGGTAGCCAGGGTGCTCAACAATCTGACACGCCTCGTGCCCACTGAGCCGAAGTCTGCGACGTTGCCGGAGCAAATGGGCGACCGTGATCGCGATATTTCGCCCGTAGCTCACTACCGCGCTTCCAGCATCGCAGACCGGTTCCCCCAAGTCCGAACGAACTCTCACTACGGTCGCTAGCGAAGCGGTCGTCTGTTTGTTCTGGCTCGATTCACGTTCAGTCGTAGACGCAGGGCAACCCGTCGCGGTCAGCCACACGGCACACCACACCGCGAGCTTCCATCGAAAACATGTCGATACATTGGGTGCGAAGCTGCTCAAGATGCTCCCGTGACAAGCAAATTTCGATCCGGAGCGCGACGATTCCCAGTTAGACACGCTTTCTGATAGTCCGAGGGCGCGCTAGGGAGATGTCGGTAACTGTGGTAGCGTATCAATTGGGCTTCGAAGCATCGCAGAATGGGGCGCGGCGCGAACTCAGTCGCGATTGAGCAGAGGGGGGCGGCGAAATGAACGGAGGAATCGAGACCGAGCGCGTCGAGGTCGACGAAATCATCGAGCTTCTAGGCCTTCGGCCGCACCCTCGAGAGGGCGGCTACTATCGCGAAACCTACCGCAGCGCGGTGCCTTTTGTCTCCGCCGAGGGTCCCGTAACGCCGCCCGGGATTCGGAGCTCCGCCACCGACATCTACTATCTACTTCGCGCCGGGTCGAAATCACTGCTGCATCGGATCAAATCGGATGAACTCTGGCATTTCTATCTCGGCGGGCCGATCACCATCGTCGAGCTGCATCCCGACGGAACGGTAGACGAAGTCGTGCTCGGGTCATCGCTCCGATCGGGCCAACGACTCAAACACGTCGTGCGCGCCGGAACATGGTTCGGCGCATACACCGAGCACGACACCGGCTTCGCGCTCGTAGGCTGCACCGTCGTGGCTCCAGGATTCGACTTTCACGACTTCGAAGTCGGCGACCGCCACCAACTCAGCGCGCTCTACCCTCAAGCCTCGACCCTAGTCGAAAAACTCACCGAACCCGAGTTCTCACTTCACCCCCCATGATGCATCTGATCACGGGCATCGAAATCGGGATCGGGAGAAGCATCAGGATCGCGCGGCAGGTTTGGAATCAGGAGATTCGCCTGATTGCAGCGCAAGCCACATCCCACAGAGCTGCGGTCAGTACGGCTGATCGAAATCTCTCAGCAGGAAGATATTCCGCGACCTCACCGGCAACCATGTCACGTGCCTCCTGGCGGGGGAGCTGTGTTGTCCGGAGGGTTTGAGGCAAACCCTCCCCCCGCGAAATACGATTCCGCGGGTCCCCCCTCCCAACTCCGGCCGCTGTCGCGGCCGCCCCATCGCTGCGCGACGGGGCCCCGGCAGTTCACCCCCACGCGACCATGTCACGTGCCTCCTGGCGGGGGAGTTTGGGTGAATCGGCGGGGTCGTACCCCGACGAGAGGGTCTGGGTGCCAGACCCTCAATCAATATAGAGCAGCGGAATTTTGGCCTGAGCGCGAGCGCCCCCACAGCGAACGACTGAGGAAGGCTCCGAGCCTTTCGCAGGGAGAGAGCGAGGAGGTAAGCCGCGCTCAG
>JANQQS010000070.1 GCA_028284955.1 Myxococcota bacterium
GCGCCCCGGCAGCGCAGGCCAGCCGACGTACGTCGGGTACTTCGGCTGGCCGAGCAGGGGAGGTAAGCCGCGATCAGGCCAAAAGGGCACTGCTCTAGCGGCAGACGGTGAGCCCGTATTCGATACTGTCCACCAACGCCTGAAGCGACGCTTCGATGATGTTTCCCGAAGCGCCCACCGTGCTCCAAGTATGTTGTCCGCATCGACTGTCGACGAGCACGCGGGTGGTCGACGCGGTGCCGCTCCGGCCGTCGAGGATGCGTACTTTGTAGTCGGCGAGGTGGATTTCGGCGACTTCAGGAAAACTAGGCCGCAGCGCTTTGCGAAGCGCGTCGTCCATCGCACTGACCGGTCCATTGCCTTCGCCCGCCGAGAGCACCCGGTCGCCGCCAACTTCTACGCGCACCGTCGCTTCCGCAAAGCTTTCACCCTGCCCTCGGCGACCTACGCCAGCGTGATAATCGATCACGCGGAATGGCGGACGGTAGCGCTCATCCTCGCGACGAAGGAGCAGCGCAACCGAGGCTTCAGCCGCTTCGTAGGCAAACCCCTGCGCCTCGCCCTGCTTGATGCGTTCGAGCACTTTGGCTTCCGCGCCAGCACTGACGTCGATGCCTGCTTCTTCCGCTTTGCTGAGCAGATTGCTGCGCCCCGAAAGCTCGCTTACCACGACCCGCGATGTGTTGCCCACAAGCTCTGGATCACAGTGTTGGTAGGAGGTTGGCTCCCGCCGCATCGCGCTCACGTGCACGCCGCCTTTGTGGGCGAAGGCGCTCCTTCCGACATACGCTGCGTGGTCGTCGGGAGGCAGGTTGGCGACCTCGGCCACGAAATGCGAAACCTCGGATAGTTCCTTGAGCGCGCCGCGAGGAACGCATGAAAGGGACATTTTTAGTTCTAAGTCAGCAATTATAGCACAGAGATTTGCGTTCCCGCAGCGCTCGCCATAACCGTTGATCGTCCCCTGCACCTGCCGCGCGCCTCCACGAACCGCGGCCAGCGCGTTGGCCACCGCCAGGCCACCGTCGTTGTGGGTGTGCACACCGATCGTCATATCGAGCGCGTCGACCACCTTGCGCACCACCGCTTCCACATCCCAGGGGACCGAGCCGCCATTGGTATCGCACAACACCAATGCCTCCGCGCCTCCGCGCTGCGCCGCGCGCAACGTTTCCATGGCGTAGTCCGGGTCGGCACGAAACCCATCAAAGAAATGTTCCGCATCGTACATCACGCGACGCCCCTGCCCTTTGATATAAGCAACGCTGTCTTCGATCATCGCGAGGTTTTCGTCGCGATCCGTCCGCAGCACCTCGCTCACGTGCAGGGTCCAGCTCTTTCCAAAGAGCGTGCATACGGGCGTTTCCGCAGCGATTAACGCTCGGAGCTGCGGGTCTTCGTCAGCCGCGATTCCTGCGCGCCGCGTCGAGCCAAACGCGGCGATATTTGCGTGCTGCCATTTGAGCTCTTTCGCACGCGAAAAAAACTCGACGTCTTTGGGGTTCGACCCCGGCCACCCTCCTTCGATCACCGAGACCCCGAAGCGATCGAGGCGCTGAGCGATGCGAATCTTGTCATCGCAAGAAAGACTCAGGCCTTCGCGCTGCGTGCCGTCTCGCAGCGTCGTGTCGTAGATGGCGACGTCAGGACACGCGCGGTTGCTGTTCATAACGAGTGATGTCTTGTTCAAACGAAAGCAGATAGCCGAGCTGGTCGATGCCACCGAGCAGGCAGTGTTTGGCGAAACCGTCGACGGGAAAGCTCATCGAGGTTTGGTCGGGAAGCGTGACTTTTTGCGCTTCGAGATCGATGTTGATTTCAGCGCTCGGGTCGGCTGACAGCGCGAGCACTTGTTGGTGCTCTTCTGAGGTCAGCACGATGGGAAGCAGGCCGTTCTTGAGCGCGTTGCTTTGAAAGATGTCGGCGAACTCGGTGGAAATCACCGCCCGTAAACCGAAATCGCGAAGCGCCCACGGCGCATGCTCGCGCGACGACCCGCATCCGAAATTGTTGCCCGCCACGAGCACTTGCGCCCCCGCGGTTTCCGGTCGGTTGAGCACGAAATCGGGATTGTCGGTCCCGTCCGGCAAGTAGCGCCAATCAAAAAAGAGTTTTTCGCCGAGGCCTTTTTTGTCGGTCACTTTGAGAAAGCGCGCGGGAATGATCTGGTCGGTATCGATGTTCTCGACGGGCAACGGAATCATCCGCGACGTCAACGTTGTGAACTGGGCATTCGATGTGAATTGGGCATTCGATTGTTCAGCCATATTATCCTCTTTGGTTGCTCCCTAGGCTTCGAGCAACGTGCGTACGTCCGTAACCTGGCCGGTCACCGCGGCCGCCGCGGCACTCAGCGGGGACGCCAAAAAAGTGCGCCCGCCTTTGCCCTGGCGCCCTTCGAAGTTGCGATTGCTGGTGCTCACCGCATATTGGCCTGGCGATAGCTGGTCGCCATTCATGGCAATGCACATCGAACAGCCGGGCTCTCGCCATTCCGCGCCGGCTTCCCGAAACACTTGGTCGAGCCCCTCCGCTTCGGCCTGCTGCTTGATTCGATGCGAGCCTGGCACCACCAGAGTACGCACTGAAGAAGCGACTTTCCGGCCGCGAAACACGTTCGCCGCGGCGCGAAGATCACTGATACGGGAGTTGGTGCAGGACCCAATGAACACCACGTCGATGCTTTTTCCGAGCAGCGGTTTGCCGGGCTCGAGCCCCATGTAGCCCAGCGCTTTTTCAAGCGTCGCGCGTTCCGAAGAATCGGCAATCGCGCTCGGCGAAGGCAACGGTTGACTCACCGGCACGCCCATCCCCGGATTCGTGCCGTAGGTGATCATGGGTTCGAGCGATGCCGCATCGAGCTCGATTTCGCGATCGTAGGTCGCGCCATCATCGGTTCCTAGCGACCGCCAATATTCGACCGCGCTGTCCCAGTCCGCGCCTTGCGGGGCGTGGGGCCGGCCGCGGAGATAGTCGAACGTGGTTTGGTCGGGCGCAATCATGCCCGCGCGCGCGCCAGCTTCGATGCTCATATTGCAGACGGTCATGCGGCCTTCCATGTCGAGCGCCTCGATCGCGCTACCGCGATACTCGAGCACGTGGCCCGTAGCGCCCCCGGTGCCGATTTTTGCGATCAGGCCGAGGATAATATCTTTCGCAGTGACCCCGGGACGAAGCGCGCCGTCAACATGAACCGCGAAGGTCTTGGGTTTGCGCTGGAGCAAGCACTGCGTGGCGAGCACGTGCTCGACCTCGCTGGTCCCGATTCCAAAGGCCAACGCGCCGAACGCGCCGTGGGTCGACGTATGGCTATCTCCACAGACAATCGTGCGCCCCGGTTGCGTATGCCCGAGCTCGGGGCCGATCACATGAACGATGCCGTTTTCGGCGTGGCCCAGCGGGTAGAGCGTGATGCCGGCTTCCTTGCAGTTTTCGGAAAGCTTCGCAAGCTGCGATTTGGCCGCGTCGTCGACCACGGCGAGATGCTTGGGCAACGTGGGCGTGGAATGGTCCATCGTGGCGAGCGTGCGCTCGGGTCGCCGCACCGGTAGGCCGCGCGCCTTTAGTCCCGCGAACGCTTGAGGCGAGGTGACCTCGTGGATCAGATGAAGGTCGATGTACAGAATCGCGGGTCGATCCGGCTCCTGCACCACGACGTGTGACTCCCAGACTTTTTCGAACAGCGTTTTGGGCGTGCTCATGTGCGTTCTCTCCACCATTTCGGATCGTGCTGCTTCAGATCTCGTGCTGCGTTGCGTCGAACTGCGACGTCATGTCGTTTCTACGATGGCCCGAACCGTCCCCGTCACGGTATCTCCGGTCACGGTCTTCCTTGTCGAATCCGGGCCAGCTGAATCCGGACCAGTTGAATCTGAGCCAGCTGAATCTGTTCGCTCAGGCTTCGCCGCCTGCGCCAAGCGGGTCGACATCAATCGATTGAGCGCCGCGACGTATGCCTTGGCACTGGCCACGATAACATCGGTATCGGTGCCGTGGCCGTGAACCACCCGCGCCCGCGTCGCGCCTCGCTGCGGATTGAGCCGCGCTGACTTCGATTCTCCGAGCTCGGGTTCAAGGGGCCGAACCCGCACCGTCACTTCGCCGAGCGCATCAATGCCTTGGGTCACCGACTGGACAGTGTATTCGAGCAGCTCTCCGGGCAGCTGAACGATCTTATCGATTGCTTTGAATACCGCGTCGACCGGGCCAGAACCCACTGCCGCGACCGTATGCGCCTTGCCTTCGGGGTCATTCATGCGCACCGTCGCGGTGGGCATACCCATACTCCCGCACGCCACTTGCAGGCCAACCATGGTGTAATGCTCTTGGGGTCGATAAAGCTCGTCGCTCACCAACGCGATCAAATCCGCGTCGGTAATCTGCTTCTTTTTGTCGGCGAGCTTTTTGAATCGCGCGAATGCCTTGTCGACGTCATCCGCAGCGAGCGGATAGCCAAGCTCGACCAAGCGATTTTGAAACGCATGCCGACCAGAATGCTTGCCCAACACGAGCTCGGTGCGCGCGGCGCCAACGGTTTCTGGCCGCATGATTTCGTAAGTTTCTTGGTGCTTGAGCATTCCGTCCTGGTGAATGCCCGCTTCGTGCGCGAATGCATTGGCGCCCACGATGGCCTTGTTGGGCTGCACCACCATGCCCGTAACTTTGCTGACCAACTTACTCACCCGAGTGAGCTGCCTGGTGTCGATGCCAGTCTGCAATCCCAATCGGTCACCCCGCGTGTACATCGCCATCACGACTTCTTCGAGCGACGTATTGCCTGCGCGTTCGCCAATGCCGTTCACCGCCACTTCGATCTGCCGCGCGCCGTTCGCCACCCCGGCCAAGCTGTTCGCGGCCGCCAAGCCCAAATCGTTGTGGCAATGGACCGACACCACCGCCCGCTCGATCCCATCCACGTGGGTGCAAATCAGCCGAATGCGTTCGCCAAATTCCTCCGGCAGGGTGTAGCCCACCGTATCGGGAATATTGAGCGTGGTCGCACCCGCCTCGATTGCAACCGACAATACCTCGTAGAGAAACTCGAGCTCTGTGCGCCCCGCGTCTTCCGGGCTGAACTCGACATCATCGCAAAGCTCTCGAGCGAGCGAGACCATGTCTCGTGCCCGCTGCACCACTTGCGCCTTGCTCAAGCGCAACTTGTGTTCACGGTGAATCGGCGAGGTGGCCACGAACGTATGAATCCGGGGCCGGCTCGCCGCAGAAACCGCCTTCCATGCTTGCTCGATGTCCGTTCGCGTCGTTCGCGCTAAGCCGCAGATGACGGGAGGCACCTCATGAGGGCTGCCGTCGACCGGCTCGGCGCCGACCGACTCGGCAATGCTGCGCACCGCGATCAGATCGTCCGGCGAAGCCGCCGGAAAGCCCGCCTCAATCACATCTACCCCGAGCCGCGCCAGCGCTCTCGCGACCTCGCGTTTCTCTCCGCTGGTCATGGTCGCGCCAGGCGACTGCTCGCCGTCTCGTAGCGTGGTGTCGAATATACGCACGTAGTTCGACGCGTTGCGATCGGGCGTCTCTGGCGATCCGGCTTGGTGATTGGACGAGCTCATCGGTCTAGCTTTCGTTCGCGCTGGCGTTTAGCCGTCGCTGGGCTTGATGGTCACAGGATCAACGAAGGGCATCATCTCTCGAAGCTGGGCGCCAACCTGCTCGAGGCGCTGGTCTTGTTCGGCCCGACGTGTGCTGCGGAAGTTCGGTCGACCCGACTCGTTCTCCGCAATCCAACGTTTGGCAAAGGAGCCATCCTGAATCTCTGCGAGCACTTTGCTCATCGCGGCGCGCGTTTCGTCGGTGATGACCCGCGGGCCGGATTCGTAGTCGCCGTATTCCGCCGTGTCGCTGATGGAATAACGCATGTAGTTCAAGCCGCCGCGATACATCAGGTCCACGATCAACTTGAGCTCGTGCAAGCATTCGAAGTAGGCGACCTCGGGTTGGTATCCCGCGTCGACGAGCGTTTTGAACCCTGCTTTGACCAACTCGGACGTGCCGCCGCAGAGCACCGCCTGCTCGCCAAAAAGATCCGTTTCGGTTTCCTCTTTGAAGGTGGTGGTGATCACTCCGGCGCGCGCCGATCCGATTCCTGCCGCGTAGGAAAGCGCCAGCGCATCCGCCTGGCCGCTCGCATCCTGAAACACCGCCAGCAACGCGGGCACTCCGCCGCCCTCGCGATACGTCTCGCGCACCCGGTGGCCCGGCCCTTTCGGCGCAATCATCGACACGTCCACTCCTTCGGGCGGCTTGATGGTGCCGAAATGAATATTGAACCCGTGGGCGAACATCAATGTGTTGCCCGGCTTCAATCCGGGCACGATGTGCTCTTCGTAAATGGACTTCTGGGCCGTGTCGGGCGCAAGGATCATGATCACGTCGGCCCACGCCGCCGCATCGCGCACCGACTTGACCTCCAAGCCGTCGGCTTCCGCTTTGGCTTTGCTCTTGCTGCCCTCGTGCAACCCAATGCACACCGTCGCGCCGCTCTCTTTGAGATTGAGCGCATGGGCATGCCCTTGCGAGCCGTACCCAATCACGGCGACGTTTTTGCTTTTGATGATCGACGCGTCGGCCGCGTTCTCGTAGCGAATTTCAGCCATCAGATTCTCCTATGCCGCCCGAACGGGGGACGAACTATTGTGGTGCCCGTTTCCTAACTCGTACTTCTGCGCGCCGCGAGCCATCGCCACGGTGCCGGTCTGCACCATTTCCAGCACCCCAAACGGGCGAAGCACTTCCACCAGACCTTCGATCTTGTCTGGCGCGCCGGTGATTTCGACGACCACGGATTCGGGCCCTACGTCGATGGGGCGCGCGCGAAAGACATCACAAAGCTGCAGCACCTCGGCGCGACGCTCCGCGTCTACGCCGACTTTGATCAGCGCCAGGTTGCGCCCCACTGAAGGGACGTCTGTGATCTCATCGACCCGCAAGCAGTTCACCAGCTTGTAGAGGTTGGCTTCAATCCGCTTCGCGGTGTCGTCATCGGCTTGGCAGACGATCGTCATGCGCGACACACCAGGCTCGTGCGTGGTGCCGACGTTGAGCGAGTCGATGTTGAAGCTGCGTCGACGAAAGAGCGACGCGACCCGGTTGAGCACCCCGGGTTTGTTTTCAACATGAACGACAAACGTGCGTGTTCTGGCCACGGCTCAATCCTCTCCGGTTTCGAAAATCGGGTTATGTCCCAGCGCGCGGCTGAGTGGACCTTTGGTTTTCGCATCCGTAGCCGGTTCTTCGGGGCGTCGAATCATATCCCCGAGGTCAGCCCCCGCAGGCACCATCGGATACACCGCGTCTTCCTGCTCGACCCGAAAATCGATCACCACCGTGCCATCGGTCTCTTGTGCCTTCCGCACCGCAGGCTCGACTTCGCTACGCGCGGTGACGCGAATTCCTGTCAAACCATGGGCTTCGGCGAGCTTACAGAAATCTGGACTAACCATCGGCGTCGCGACGTATCGGCCTTCGTAGAAAAACTCCTGCCACTGACGCACCATCCCCAAAAAGCCGTTGTTGATGATGGCGACGTTCACTTTGATGCCTTCTTGCGCGCAGGTACTGAACTCGCACGCTGTCATCTGAACGCCTCCGTCGCCCACCACGACCCAGACCTCTTCGTCCGGCTTGGCGAACCGAGCGCCAATCGCGGCTGGCAACGCAAACCCCATCGTGCCGAGGCCGCCAGACGTAAGCAGCTTTCGAGGATGGTCGTGCTTGTAGTACTGCGCCTCCCACATTTGATGCTGCCCTACATCGGTCACCACCAAGGCGGCTCCTTCGGTAAATCGATAGAGGTCGTGAATCACATGAGCTGCATAGAGCTTGCCGCTGTCGGGCATGTACTTGATGTCGCGCACCGCCGCGTCGCCCTTGAGCGCGTCGATGCGCCCGAGCCACTCAGAGCGATCGCTGGGCTGTACCCGCGGCAGAAGCTTGCCCAAGACATCGCGCACATCGCCCACGATGGGCACGTCGACGCGCACGTTTTTGTTGATTTCGGCGGGGTCGAGCTCGACGTGTATTTTCTTCGCTTCGGCGGCGTAGTTCTTGAGATTCCCGGTTACCCGATCGTCAAAACGCATGCCGAGCGCGATGATGAGGTCAGATTCCTGAATCGCGGTGTTGACCCAGGCTTCGCCGTGCATGCCCATCATGCCCAGGTTGCGTGGATGAGTGGCGGGAAATCCGCCGAGCCCGAGCAGCGTGCAGGCCACGGGAATATCGGTCTTTTGAATGAAGTCGAGCAGTCGGCCGGTGGCTTGTCCGCGCATCACGCCGTGGCCCGCGAATACGATGGGCCGCTTGGCCTCGTTGATGAGTTCAAGCGCCCGTTCAAGATCTTCGGAAAGCGGGCTGTAATCAGGCCGGTAGCCAGGAAGCGCGATAGGCGTGTCGTCCCATTCAAAGGTGCAGCTCTGCTGCTGGGCATCTTTGGTGATGTCGACGACCACCGGTCCCGGGCGCCCCGAGCGCGCAATGTAGAACGCCTCGCGAAGGGCCGGCACGATCTCCTCGGGACGGGTGACCAGATAATTATGCTTGGTAATAGGCAGCGTCACGCCAGTGATGTCAGTTTCTTGGAACGCATCGCTGCCGATGAGCCCCGAGGGAACCTGCCCCGTGATCGCCACCATAGGAATCGAGTCGAGCATGGCGGTGGCGATTCCTGTGACCAGGTTGGTCGCGCCGGGGCCCGACGTCGCGACACACACCCCGACTTTTCCTGACGCGCGCGCGTAGCCGTCCGCCATGTGCGAAGCGCCCTGCTCGTGCCGTGTGAGCACGTGGTGAATCGGGTATTTCGGGAGCGCATCGTAGGCGGGCATAATCGCTCCGCCGGGGTACCCGAAACAGACCGAGACTCCCTCGCGGACCAACGCTTCCCACAAGAGCTGCGCGCCAGTCAGCGTTTCGCCGACTCGATCGGGCATGGGCGCTCGAGACGATGCACCGGAAGGCGATTCGCCAGCTTGCGTTTCAGACCCAGCTTGCGTTTCCGGCGGAGCGGGGTCTGATGCAGTTGCGGTTTGTGAGGAAGCGGTCACGGTCGGCGTCCTTCAATCAATGAGCCTCAAAATCAACGAGCCTCAAAACAGGCGTTTGCCAATCTGAAGCCCCAAAACCTCGGATCGCGCGACGCGAAGCACCTCCTGCACATCGGGAAGGCGCGGCGGATGGGGATTCGCCCGTGCGCGATGGTCGGGGTTTTTGGAGTTGCTCTTTTTGTTTAGGTCGTTCATCGGTTGAATTCTCGTTGGGTCTGTATGTTCGCTTGGTGGGTCGAAACCACAAAAAAACCCCCGCTCGAGTTGGGCGGGGGTCAGAATCTCGATTCTCTTGATGCCTTAGGTCAGCCGACCCCCGCGGAGGCTTTGGGCGTAATTAGCCCAACTAGGTCGACGACAACACCTACATTTTCGCTTCCCACAAACGTCACCGTGCCCTGGGCGAGGTCGTCGCCGAGCGTCGTAACAGACGGCAGTTGTGGAAAGCTCGTAAGCATTGCTGGGAGCATGATGAGGGTGAATAACGGCGTCGTCAAGCGGAAATGAACCCGGCACGGGCCCCATGGCGCCGCTTCAGGTCAAGGCGCCTTTGAAAGACTGTCGCGCTAGTCTTTTGACCCCTGCGCCCGGCGTTCGACCAGCCCGTAGAAACCGTCCGCTGAGTAGTAGGTAAAGTGGTACGGCCCGAACGACACCCCGTTTCCGTTGCTCAGTTCGTGTTCTTCACGAGCGGGAAGCCGTTTCCCATCGACAAACGTTCCGTTCTTCGAACCTGCATCCGTAATGCAGTGCTTCTCTCCCGAGGCGCTGAAGTAGGCGTGGTATTTCGACACCGCCGGAAATGGAACACACACATCCGCGTTGCGCGTCCGCCCGACGCCGACCCGGTCGGGAAATGGCGCTCCCGGACGCTTGCGAATCGGATATACCTCCAGCGGCTGTTCGGGAGACTCCTTCGCTTTCGCAGCCTTCGCGAGGGTCTCCCGAGTCGCCAGCACCGTATTGTAGTTGGGGCCGTCCTCGTCCTCGTCGGCGCCGCGGCGAACGATCATCGGATGAGGATAGACCGCCCGAAACGAGACCTCTCCGTTTTCCATCAGAACGTCGACGTATTCTTTGATGGTCTTCAGCGTCACCGGTTTACCTAGGGTACCGCTTTCTCTTGGGAAATCCTACCACGAACACCCTGGCCCCCTAGATCATCGGCCGTCCCCTGCAGTACTGAACCCATAGGGTGAAAAGCAAGTCACCAGGCGGTGGCCATGGAGGAAATCTGCTGTTCGATTCTTCGTGAATTCGCTGATTTCTACGGAACGCTCCCTCCCTTTCCCTCAAAAACGGTGCGCAGGTCTCGCCAAGCACCCGATCGGTGCTTATGAATGTTCCGTATGTTCTATTTTGATCCGGTTTATCTACTGTTCGTCGGCCCCGGCATGCTCTTCGGCATGTGGGCACAGTTCAAGGTCAAGAGCGCGTTCGGGAAGTTTAGCCAAGTCGCCACGCAACGCGGCATGACCGGCGCAGACGTCGCCAAAGCCATCTTGCAAACGGAAAACGTATCCGGAGTCAGCATCGAACGAGTCGATGGCATGCTCAGCGACCATTACGACCCTCGAGACCGTACGCTCCGCCTCTCCCCCGATGTCTTCTCCGGTCGGTCGGTGGCGGCTGCAGGAATCGCCGCGCACGAAGTGGGGCACGCGATTCAACACGCTCGGTCGTATCGGTGGCTGACCATGCGCTCGCAGCTCGTGCCCGTGATGTCGATTACCTCCAAAGCGATGTGGCCATTGATGATCGGCGGTATGGTGTTGGCCTCACTGAGCAGCATGCTCGGCTCGACCTTGTTGATGATCGGAGTGGCCACCTTCGCGGTGACCGCGCTGTTTCAGATCGTCACGCTTCCGGTCGAGTTCGATGCCAGCAAGCGAGCCCTCGCGGCCATCGAACAAGGAAACATCGTCACCGGTCAAGAACTCGTTGGCGCCCGCTCGGTGCTTAACGCAGCCGCGCTCACGTACGTTGCCGCAGCCGTCACATCGATACTCACGCTGCTTTATTATTTGATGCGGCTCGGCATTCTCGGCGGCAACGACGACTAGAGCAGTGTCTAGCCAGATGCCGGGTTGAGTCCGTGTGCTGTGGTCGGGCTATGTTGGCTAGTGGACGGAGCGGGTTGGCGTTGGTCCTGAGGGCCACGTGTATTGGAGCGGGTGTGCTCCGATAGGGCTCCCGACCCGGGCTTTTCGGTTTGCGGTCACTGGAGGCGCTGCGCCCAGGCATCGCTTCCAAAGATTCCTTTCCGAACTGCTCACATTCTCATGGCGTAACCGATCCACGATTTTCATCCATCCAAGCTCGCAACGAAGCGGGCCTACCTCTTGCGTCTCTCCATCGTTTTCGACATCGCAATAGTCGTTGTGCGCCGCCATCCTGCAAAGGTTCTCGAGCACCCCTTGACGCACTTCGTAGGCGGTGGGTCCCGACGCTTGGATGTACATGTCATACCAACATGCCGCCCTGCCGAGCATAACCGCACGGACAAAGTCTTCGGGAGTCGGAAAAAGGGCATGCACCGTCACAGTGTTCTTCTCTACGCGACCGAGGCCTCCGTGATTCCAAATACCCGACACAGTAATCGTCGCGCACCTCAGACGCTCGAGCTGATTCGTCGAGAGCCGGCGCGCATTGGAGGCTTGAAGCCTCACGGAACCCTTCCACGCGACGAGTCGAAAACGCTCGGGCGTGAAACGTGTCAATTCGTCTGCACTCGGTCCAGCCGAGCCGGAGCATGAACGAAAAAACTGGAGAATGTCAAAATCAGATCCTGGCCCGCTTGGAAACGACTCCCAGAGTTGCTTGGTCGTTGACATCTCAGCCGGTTCCGATTGAGGCGAGCAACTCGATACGGCGAGCGCGAGCCCCAGCAATGAACACAACCACTTCAATGTTTCCCTATTTCTTGGCGAGTTCGCGGGATCGCTGGGCGGCTTGGTGGACGGCGTTTTGGAGCGCCGCGCGGACGTTGCTCTGTTCGAGGGCGCGCAGGCCCGCGATGGTGGTTCCGGCGGGGCTCGCGACTCGGTCTTTTAGTGCTCCGGGATGTTCTCCTGATTCGAGAACCAACTTGGCGGCGCCGAGCACGGTCTGGGCAGCGAGCTTTTGGGCGGATGCACGATCGAGGCCCTCTTGGACCCCGGCATCGGCTAGCGCTTCGATCATGACAAAGACAAATGCTGGACCTGAGCCACTGAGACCCGTAACCGCGTCGAGCAATGATTCTGACACTACGATGGTGGTGCCTACCGCCTCGAACAGGTTGCATACGCGATCGATGTGCGCGGGGTCGGCATGCGTGCCGGCCGCGATCGCGGTAGCGCCCTCTCCGACCAATGCTGGGGTATTCGGCATGGTTCGCACCACGGGTGTGCCGGTGGGAACGGCGCGCTCGATCTTGGAAATCGGCACTCCGGCGGCAATCGAAATCACCAGCGCGCCCGGGCGCAACGCACCAGAGATCTCCTCGAGCACGCCTTGGAAGACTTGCGGTTTGACGGCGAGCACAACGACGTCAGATTGACGTACCGCGGTGGAGTTGTCGTCTGTGACGGTGATGCCGTGCGCCTGTTGCAATCGCGCGCGCCGGGGTTCGGAGGGTTCAGCCGCGATCACCGATGACGGGTCGCATACCTCTCGAGAAAGCACCCCTTGAATCAACGCCGACGCCATATTCCCAGCGCCTACGAACGCGATCTTCGTCTCATTCATCACGTTTGTTCCGTTCCCTAACTGCATCCTAGCCAATAATCCGAGCCGGGCACGTACGACGCAATGCGTGCCCCAAACGCACGAAGTGTGTAGAGTTTTCGGATGCGGTCGCGAAGCGAGCTTGAAACGGCCATCGAGCGCTGGCGAAGCGCCGAGGCACTCCATGTCGTCGGCCGATGGCGCGAGGATCCCGACGCGACGCCGCTGAGTGTGGTCGACGATCACGCCTGGTTGGGCTCGGCCGAGGCGCATCAAGCGGTGCACGATTTATCGGACCTTGGGGCCCTCGATTCGATGGATCGCGACCGTGCGATGGCGCATCTCCACGCATTTGAAAGAGACGCGTTGCTCGCACCCCTGTGGTCTTCCTTAGAAAAGGGGTCGCGCCTGGAAAAGGAGTCTCATCTCAAAAACGGGTCGCGCCTGGAAAGCGGGTCGCGCCTGGGAAACGGCCATCGCCAGAAGCACTCGGGAACATCCGAAACCGTGAACTCTAGCGTACCGTCGAACCTAGAACTCTTCGGGGAATCCGCCCCGTGGTGGCTCTCCTGCCAGGCGCACCTCGTGCACGGTAGGGAGGAAGAGGTAGCCCGCGCGATTGCGGAACTACGAGTGCAGGCCGACGAGCGCCTTCGAGAGGGTATCTCGATAGAGGAAGTCTCGCGCCTCGCAGAGCTCGCCGAAGAGGTCCTGAATCACACTCAAGACGGCGCCGAGTCGTTCGTGGGGTGGCTCGAATGTCGAGATCGAAGCGAGGACGAACTTCGGAAACGACTCGCCACGGAATGTCGAGCGCCACTATTTCCGCGAACCGAACGCTGGCGGCAGCTATCACGATTCGTGCAAAACCTCGGTTATGATCGCGAACTCGATTCGCACGTGCGTGTTGAGCCATATTCATCGGGGCCGCTCCCACTGGGCACACCAGTCGCGGTGCGTGTGCCAAACGGAATCAAGCTTCCGGAATGCGGTTCGCTGGGCTTGATTTCTCAGCAACGCGCAGCTCGAGCATTTGGCCACGGCCTAGCGCTCGCGTTGATCTCGGTGGGCACACCGCCACTGCACCGTCGCCCCGTCGTGGCATCGATGGCACTCACGATGGGCTCGTTGGTCGCTCAAGTGGCGTGTGATCCTCGGGTTTTGCTCGCCGAACGACGTCTCACAAGAAGCGAGGCGGAACACGCGTCACGCTACGCTCGAGGACTGCATCTGCTGGGAATTCGCGTTGCAGCGGCGATGGTCATCGCTCGATCCGACGCGCAACCTTCGCGCGACGCCGCGACGCACAATTTGATGCGCGCGCTGTGCGCCGAGGTCGCACCGGATTCGGCGTGGCTCATGATGGAGGCTTGGTGTTGCTCCACTGCGCCGCGCGGGCCGTTCGATCATTTTGGCGCGCTACTCGCTGGCTACGCCGGGTACTGGGGACTCCGCGAACGACATGATGAGGATTGGCATCGCAATCCCCGAACGGGCCCTCTTTTGCGCGGTTGCTGCGCACAGGGTGACGCAGCTTCGGCGAATACGCTGCTCGAAGAGCTAGGAAGCGCTGCGCTATTGCCTGAAGCAGCGTTGTCTCGACTGGCGGAGCTCTGGGCATAAATTGGGAGCTGTGTCTGGATCGGGAATCGGAGAGAACTAGGAAACGTAATGTCACTGACACGAGAAGATTTTGCCGCGCGACGCAAGCAGCTGCTCGAACGAATCGGGCCGGGGGTGGCTGTGTTTTTTTCTGCCCCAGTATCGGTACGCAATCGCGACGTCGAACACCCCTATCGTCAAGATAGTGATTTCTACTATTTGACCGGGTTTGAAGAACCGGACGCAGTGCTCCTGCTCACCAACCAGCACCCAGACCATCGTACGGTGCTCTTTGTTCGGCCGCGCGATCCGAAACGAGAGCTTTGGGACGGGCCACGAGCCGGCGTGGAAGGAGCGATTGAGCACTACGGCGCCGATGCCGCGTTTCCGACGTCCGAGTTCGTCGAAAAAGCGAGCGAATACTTCGTGAACGTACGCCGGCTGCATGTTCATCTTCGCGCGCACCCGGAGTCGGACGAGCTTCTCTTTGCGGCAATCGATCGCGTTCGCACGCGCATTCGCGAAGGAATACGTACGCCCTCGGAAATCGTCACGCCTGACGAATCGCTTCACGAGCTTCGCCTGCGCAAAAGCCCGAAAGAGGTCGCGCTCATGCGCCGGGCCGTCGAGATTGCGTCCGAGGGCCACCGTCGCGCAATGCGATTGGCCGCGCCGGGTCGCTACGAATATGAAATCGAAGCGGAGCTGCTGCGTACGTTTCATGCTTCGGGCGCAAACGGTCCCGCGTACGGCTCCATCGTCGGTTCGGGAGCGAATGCGACAGTGCTTCACTACCGCGCCAACAATCGCTGCCTCGAGGAAGGCGACTTGTTGCTGATCGACGCGGGATGCGAATACGCCTACTACGCCAGCGACATCACCCGCACGTTTCCCGTAAGCGGAACCTTCTCAGCCGCGCAACGGTCGATCTATCAATTGGTGCTGGATGCTCAAAAGGCCGCCATCGAACAAGTCCGACCCGATTCAACTCTCGACGATGTGCACGCGGCGGCGGTAGAGGTGCTGGCTCAGGGGTTACTACGCTTGGGCTTGCTGACCGGATCGGTGGACGAAATCGTCGAAACGAAGTCCTATCGAACGTTCTACATGCACCGCACGTCGCACTGGATCGGCATGGATGTTCACGACGTGGGCTGGTACTTCGAAAGCGGTGCACCTCGACCCATGCAGCCGGGGTTCGTGATCACGGTCGAGCCCGGGCTGTACATCCCGGGCGATGCAGATGTGGATCCGAAATGGAAGGGAATCGGGGTGCGTATTGAAGACGACATCCTCGTCACCGAGCGCGGCTATGAAAACCTCAGCCGAGACCTTCCCAAAGAAGCTGATGAAGTAGAAGCACTGGTTCAAAGTAAACACTAGCGCCAGCGGAGGGAGATCACGGTTTTGCGATCTCCGCGGCCACAAGACGACAGCACGGTGGACCGCACATTTTTCGCGCCCACCATCTCCAAGAAGCGAGCGTAGTATCCACCCAGCAAGCTCGTATGCAGAGGCGAATCAGGAACCGCGTCGGTGATCTCGACTTGCCACGCTCCAGTGTGAGTTTCTTGAACTGTGGCGGTTCCAGAGTCGTGATACGCGCGCCACAGTTGAGGAATACGATGCACCGCGGTGGCTGGCGTTGCGGTCTGCAACACCAAACGATGCATGGTGGGCACATTGCGAGACGCGGCGTAGGCTCCCGCGCCTGCGGAAAAGGCGAACGGGTCTTCTCCTACTGCCAGGTATCGCGACGCTTGGTGAAGCAAGCGATCGAGTAGCGGCAGCGGAAACCAAGCCAAAGGAATCACCACCCCGCTGAGCAGTTCGCGCTGCTCCTCGGGGAGTGTGCTCAGTATGTCGTGTACGTGCGATGCTCCGATCGAGTCTGATAGATAGTCTTTGACGGCACCGACCAGAGCACTCTTTACGTTGGTCGGGACGGTGGATTTCTTGTTGGGAGCTCCCTGGAAAGCCGGGCCGACATCCAACGTCGTCCCGGATTTTTCTTCACGAGAATAGCTCGGTCGTGGAGCGGTTCGCTGGTTCAGCCGGTCGTGTTCTGGCTCCAAAAGCGCCGAGAGCGGCCGTCGCATTCGTGTTTGCGAAGCATCGGGATCTTTCCAGTTGTCGGAAAACGCGAGAAAGTATCGTGGGGCGCCTCCTTGGGGCATCCTGTCTCTTGACGCCAGTCCCGGTGACGCAAGTCCTGGTGACGCCGATACCAGCGACAAGTCTCCCAGGGACCCTCCCTGCGACATCCACGCGAGCCTCGGTTCATGACTGTCGGTTCGCGGCCACCGAGTGTCGTGCGGTTGAAGTCGCGCGTGCGAAAACTCCGCCGCGGCAGGAACTACGCTTGCATCGGGGGATCGCGGCTCTCCCAATGCAAGGCGGTCGACCGTCAGGCGATCGACCGTCAGGCGATCGACCGTCAGGCGATCGACCGTCGGACGGTCGACCGTCGGGCGGTCCGACTTCTGCGCGTAGCGTCGATCCTCGTCCACAACGAATCCGGGTGGATCGGCTGAGTTCAAAGACAACGCTTGGTCATTGGAAGGCGCCGGCTGCGCTCCGAACGGGACCAGCTCTTGGAGCATCGATTCCGCAGACAAGAATCGGTGCATGGGTTCGGCGGCAAACGCCCGATGAATGACTGCGGCGAGTTTAGAATCGACGTCAGGGGCCAGTTCCAGAATAGGCGTGGCACGTCCTGCGAGGATTTTTTGGAGCAGATCATGGTAGTTTTCTCCCTCGAAAGGGAGCTCGCCGGTAATGCATTCATAGAGAATCACGCCGACCGCGTAGAGATCGACTCGATGATCGTGGCGCTGCGCTCCCCGGGCCTGTTCCGGGCTCATATAATGCGGGGTTCCCACCACAACTCCGGAATGGGTCATTCTCCTCACGGGACCGTCACGGACCAACGAAACACCAAAATCGAGTACTTTGACTCGATCGCCTTGATCGCTGTTCGCGAGAAAAATGTTGTCGGGCTTGAGGTCGCGATGCACGATGCCGCGACGGTGTACAGCGGTAAGCGCGCTAAGAATTTGCCCCACGATGCGACAGGCGACCGACGCGTGCAAACGTTGGTGCGCGCGTATTCGGCGAGCGAGCGTTTCGCCTTTCAGATACTCCATGACCAAGTAAGGCGAGCCGTCGTCGGCGAACCCCATGTCCATCACGTCGACGATATGCTCGTGTCCCGTCGACGCGGCGATTCGAGCCTCCTGCTGAAATCGCGATACACATTCCGCGTCTGCGGCAAGGTTCGCGTGGAGACGCTTGATCGCGACTTTGCGCCCGAGGTGAAGATGTTCGGCGACATACACCGAACCCATCCCGCCTCGGTCTAGTGTACGAAGAATTCGATAGCGGTCGCCGATCACCCGACCGACCAATGCCTTACCCGTATTGAGCCTCCGTCCGGTGAGCGGACAGTGCGCCCAGGAGAGGTCGTGCCGGCCGCCGCAATGCGCGCAAGGAAGTTGGGTAGGTGGCTCGGAAGAGGTCTTGGACATACGCATAGGCGGGGACTTTGCCTCGACGCCACCGCGAACGAAGGAACGAAAGAGTCAACCCCCACTTACGATCATGCGCGGAGAGCGATCGTTCCGTCAACCACCGTTCATGGCCCCGCTCTTATACTTTGCCCAATAGCTCGTAAGTTCCTCTCGCACCTTTCCGGACAACAGCACCATGCCGAGCATATTGGGAAAAGCCATGCCCAAAATCATAAGGTCCGCAAAATCGATCACACTGCCAAGCTTCAGCACCGTGCCAAGAACCATGAATCCCAAAAAGAGATAGCGATAGACCACCGAGCGCGTGTCTCCGAAGAGAAACGCCCAGCATCGCTCACCGTAGTAGCTCCAGGAAATCATGGTCGAGAATGCAAACATAAATACGGCAAAACTGAGCACTGCGGGAAACCAAGGGAGCACGCTCTCAAACGCTTTGGAAGTCATGGCCACGCCTTCCAGGCCGGGTTCCTTGTACGCACCCGAGACCACTACGATCAAACCGGTCATTGAACACACCACCACGGTGTCGATGAACGGTTCGAGCAATGCGACCACTCCTTCGCGAACGGGTTCATTGGTCGCAGCGGCAGAGTGGGCAATCGAGGCGGAACCGATGCCTGCTTCGTTCGAAAACACCGCACGCTGAAACCCCACCACCACCGCGCCCACCACACCGCCAACACCCGCGCTCCAATCAAACGCCAGCGCAAACATGTGGGACAACGCCGGGCCCATGTCCTCGGCGTGAAAGATCAGCACCGAGATTCCCGCTGCGAGATATACGACGCACATTACGGGAACGAGAAATCCGGCAACGGTTCCGATGCGTCGAATCCCGCCAATGATCACGAGACCGACCAACCCGGCAAGAGCCACGCCGTACCCCAGCGCGCCAAGGCCGCCCTGGAGAAATGAAAGATTGTCGGCGAGCTGGGCATAGCTTTGGTTGGCCTGAAACATGCTCCCCGCGCCAATGCTGCCCCCGATGCACAGGACCGCGAACGCTACCGCGAGAACGCGCCCGAGCTGTGGCGCGCCGCGTTCCGCGAGGCCGCTCTGCAGATAGCGCATGGGCCCGCCAGACACGCGCCCATGGTCATCGACCACCCGGTAGAGCTGGCCGAGGGTGCACTCGGTAAACTTCGACGACATACCGAAAAACGCGGCGACCACCATCCATACGACCGCCCCTGGCCCGCCGAGGCCCACCGCGACGGCTACGCCGGCAATGTTTCCGAGCCCCACAGTGGCCGATAACGCGGACGACAGCGCCTGAAAGTGGCTGACTTCGCCGGGGTCGTCGGGATCGTCGTAGCGGCCCGTGGTGACCATGATGCCGTGCCAGAAGGCACGGAGGTTCACGAATGAAAACCGAAACGTGAAAAATACGGCTCCGCTGATCAGCCAAAGCACGATGAACGGCAGCCGAATGTCCGATTCACCGCCGTTATCCCAAAACACGATGTCCACAAACAGCACCGAAGCGATCGGAGCAACCACCCAGCTGCCAAACGCGGCGTCGAGCTGCGCCAGCACACTCTCAACCCCTGCCGCGTGTCGCCCCAAATCCGCGTGCGCGATGCGTGGAAAGATGCCGAATCCCAAGGCGGCGACGGCACACGCCCACACCGCAATCCGCGTGTTCGCAGCGAATAAACGCGCTTGTCTTCCGAACGTCCCCGAACCCGCACCGCCGACCATGGCTCTGCCCTCCGATTTGAGCGGCGCACGATAGTACTGGTGGGCGAAAAAAGCGCGTTGAGTTCTCAAATCCCACCGGTTGTGCAATTTATGCACACGTAAGCTATTCTGATAGAAGCGACAGAATTACCTATAAAAACGTAATTTCTTGGCGGTGATCCTGTCGCGCCGAGAGTGTTTGCGTGAGATTTGTCGGTCGTATTCGCGCGATTATTTCATCTGGTATCGCGTGTTTTTGTCTCGTTGGAGCTCCGAATGGAGCGCACGCGGAACCGTTGCGCGGCGAGATGCGTGCCGATTCGACACGACTCCGAGTGGTGACATGGAACGTGTGGGGCGTTCCGATGTTCGCGGACCACTGGAATCAACGTGTCCGTCGGATTGTCCCCGCGCTGGGTGAATACAACCCCGATGTTGTCGCGTTGCAGGAAGTCTGGACGAAACGAGACGGAGCACGTTTGATCAAAGCATTTCGCCGCGCGGGCCTCCCTTTCGCTCGCCACTACGAAGGGGCCAGCCAGATGGGGGGACTATTGATCGCCTCTCGATATCCATTCGAAGATCGAGGATTTCATCCGTTCGGAATGGGAAAAGCGACCCCCATTCCATGGCATCTGGACTGGATGGCCGACAAAGGCATTGCCGCGGTGCGAATTCATACTCCCGGCGGGCCCGTCGACTTTGTCAACACCCACTTTCAGGCAGCCTACGCATCGGGCTACCTTAGCGTCCGTCTTGCACAAGCGGTCGAGCTCGCCCGACACACGCTCTCTCGAGACGTGCCGATGATCGTGGCGGGTGACGTCAACGCGCACCAAGAAGAACTGCCGTTCCGACTGCTGACGGCCTATGCCGATCTGTCCGAAGCTCTTCCAGGGTTCGGGGTGGACACTGTGCTCCTTCGAAATGGGTCTTCAGCGGGCTGGAATGTGCAGAAGGCGGAGCGCGTGTTTCATTTGCCGGTTTCGCTCGGTTCCCGCATTCGCAAGCCATTGTCGGATCACGACGGTCTGTTGGTCGACCTCGAGTTGAGTCGCGCGGCCGTTGCGCAGCAAGCCCGTTCGTCCGCCCCACTGATGCGATCTGCAGTTGTGGAAGCCATCTTGGAGGAAGCTCGTCAGTACGCCGCAGCAGCATCGACGACGCACCGCGTGCAGATGTGGACGTACCGCGTAGGGGCGTTGTTTCTCTCGTTGTTCGCGGTGTGGGTGTTCGCCACGTGGCGACTGCGCAGGGGGTGGCTGCGTTGGCTCGCGGTGAGCGGAATGATGGCGTCGCTCTGGCTGTCCCATATGGGCTTCGTGTACGGGCCTATCCACCTCCGCGGCGTGCTCGCCATGGCCGATGCGCTCGACATCGACCCGTCGTCCACCGACCCGTCGTCCACCGAACCATCATCCATCGGCGCCAAGCTCGTATCAACTCGCCCAGAGCTCGTAGAGGGTCAGCCCGATTTCGACGAGGATCAAAACGACAATGTACCACTCGACCCGCAGGCTTCGGTCGTGCTGCTGGAGCTGTAGAAGGGTTTCGGCGGTTCTTGAAACGACGTCCAGCTTACGGTCGAGCGCCACATGCCGCTCCGCAAGCTCGTATTCGTCGGCTAGTCGCTGATACAAGAGCTCAAGGTCCGGCTGCTCCCAAAGGACCTCTGGCTTTTCGCTCACTTCTACTCGCCCTACCATTTTGGTCTGCGCCAGGAGCGCGTTGGCCATATGCCGCGTGAGCTCTCGGCCGGTTGGCGTGGCGCGACCGGTGTGCATCAGCCCTGCGGCGATGGGCTCAATTCGGTCGAATCGATTGGCGAGTTGGTCTTCGTAGTGCACGAGCACGACGCTTTTCGCAAGCACGTCCGCCACCACCTGAAGCCGCGCCACACTCCATTCGTGAAGCAGAACCGCGTTGTTCGCGGCGCGTTCTTTGGTGCCCGGCACGATGCGCAACTCGACCTCATCTTCAGCGGGCTTGTCGAACGCCTCGACGATGCGTGGAGCCAGTGTCTGCAAAAACTCGGCTTCTTGCTTCGCGGGGAGGTTAAAAAGCACGATGGCTCCGTAACGAAACACCACCGCGGCTCCACCATCGCGCGTGGGGATTACCAGCGGGGCTTCCGCAAGTCGACCGTCGTCGAGGCCTCGCAAATCAATGCGGTGCCCGACGAAAAGAGCGCGCGCAAGGATATGTTGGCGTTCACCGAAAGGAAGCGTGGCCACGTGGCTAGCCTACCCGGATCGACTCTATAGGGACTCGAGTGGAGACGGGACCGACGCTTGATTCACGGCGCGACGAAACCTGACCGCGGTATCTGACACCCAAAACCGCAGCAGCGCGCTGATCCGCGATTCGTGGTCGTCGTTTCCGTTCTGATGAATGCGACGTTCCACCGAGACGCACGCGACTACATCGTCGGCAACCAGCATCGCGGCTCGAGCGCTCGATTGCCGAATGGCGTCCGCCCAGCGCGCCACGTCGATGGCAGGCGCGTTCGCGTAGTGGCCCGCCGCTTCTTCGACCAAGCGCCGTGACCGACGGGGAATCGCCCGCATAATGTCTGAGTCGGACGGGATATCAACCTGAACCCCGCCCGCCGGTGGTGGCGAGTAGTGGGGCGCATACGATTGGGTGACCGAGCTGACGATCGCGGCAAGCTCAGCCCCAGGAATGCGGTCTACAGCCGCAAGGTTGCGCGCGAGCCCGGCAAAACGACGACCGAGGAGGTACACCAGCTCAGCTTGGGAGAGCGTCTCGGCCCACGCAGGAACGAACAGTGCGCACGGATTTCCAAGTTCGATAGCGACGTCTCGCGCGCTTTCTTCGTGAAAATAGAGGTCGTATTCCGGAACTCCCAGAATCATCGCCACGCGGTCAGAGGCTAGTCGAAGCGGGTGGCCAGATCGCGAAGTGATGCGGTCCCGTTTGGTCACGCCATACGCGGCGGGCGTCATCGGGTAGAGTTTGGCGAGGGCGTCCGAGAGCGCAGAAACGAGCCCTGCTACGGGATGATCGTACGCGCCGCTGGCTTGGAGTTGGCGAAAGCCCGCGTCGCCGAGCAGGCCTGGTGGCGCATGGGCAGGACGGGCTTGACGCTTTTTGATGTGCTCGAGTTCGTTCGCGGTCGCTGCCTCAATGGCCACGAGCGGCTCAAGCGCGATCGCAGCCTCCCCGCCTTGACCGAGCTTGGTGTACGCGCCGGCGAGTGCACGCCACGCATCCGGCACGCGCGGGTTGACTTTAAGCACCTGCCGTAGCTCCTCAACGACCCGATCGTGCTGGTTCAGGCTGGTGAGCCAGCCGCATATCGCCAAACGCAGCTCGATCGCGGTGGGAAACGTTTCGATGCCGCTCCGAAGCTTGGAAAGCGCTTGGTCGACGCGCCCCAAATGCCTGCCGTATACCTCGGCGAGCTCGATGATCGCGCGCGGCTGCGTAAGCCCTGCGCGCGTCGTTTTGTCAATATACGCTTCGAGCGCGACCGCATAGTGGCTCCAGGTAGCGTGGGTCGATCCGCTTTCGATGCGCTGCTGGTACGCCTGCGCAGCCGGGCTTCCGCTCCCCGAAATGCGAATGGCCGCCTGCAGCGCATCCGCCTCCCCCGCCGGGTGCTCCCGCGCGGCCTCGATGTTCGCGAGCTCCAGCAGGGCCTGCACGCGCTCTTCCTCGGTAGTCGCTGTTTCCACCAACCGTCGCGCGAGCCCGACCGCTGCGCCCGGAGCGCCGCCTCCCGCTTCCAAACTCGCGAGATGCGACAGCGCGGCCCGATTGTTCGGCTCTTCGTCGAGCACGGCGCGGAGGCTCTTCTTTGCGCGTTCCGAATCGTGCAGCTTTTCCGAGGCGAGACGAGCGAGCCGAAGATGCGCAGGCACCGAGGTCGCCGGCTCGCGGCAACGGCGCACCACCTTGAGCAAAGCTCCCGCCGCTTCTTCCCAGCGTCCCGCCGCTTCCAAGAGCTCTGCCTCTTGGGTCAGCGCGGGGAGAAACGAAGGAGACTGGACGAGCGCGCGATCCGTCGCCGCGAGCGCCGCGGGGATATCTCCGGCTTGGCGATGCAGGCGCCCCACTTGGAGGTGCAGCTCCGCCTTGCGTACTTTGGTCTGGGCGGTGTCTGCGGCGCGACCCAGACGATCGATCAGTTGCGCGACTTCGTCGAGCGCAACAAGCGCGCGCTCGAGTTCGAGCGCAGCTTCCTCGTGGTCTGGATCCAGCTCGAGCGCAGCGGCGAGGTCGGCGGCGGCGTTCTTGACGTCGTCCTGGTTATTTCGCGTCTTCGCGGCGCGCAAGAGAAGCGACACCGCAAGCGACTCATCCCGGGTGACTTCCGCTTCGCGGAGCGCCGCTTCACGCAACACATCCGGATCGCCCATGTGTTGAGCAACGCGAGTAAACCCTCTTGTCGCCCGCAAGCTGTGGGGGTCAAGCGCAAGAACCGCGCGAAAAGCTCCTAGAGCAGCCACGTTGTCGGTATGTTCGAGCATTTCCGCGACGCGCTGCTGGTGCGCCGCGGCGATGAGATTTTCTTGTGCGGACGCCGCCAGACGAGACTGCAAACCAATCCCCGACTCCCGGTCTTCGATCGCATCGGCGTGCATGGCCAACGCGCGTAAGGCTTCTTCGTCTGCCGGCTCATGCTCAAGCAGCTCCTTGAACACGGCTGGCGCATCGTCCGGTCGATGAATCGCAAGCAGATTCGCAAGCTCGCGCAATGCGCTCGCCTTCGCGACTGGGTCCGAGACCACAGCCACTTGTCGTCGAAGCGTCGACATGAGCGCTTCGTGATCGCCCACCGAGTCGTAGAGCGCCTCAAGCTCGAGAAGTGCGCCAAGATGATGCGGGTCGCGCTCGAGCAACGCCTCGAACGTCGCGATGGCGGACCGCGGGTCGTCCATGCGATACGCATGAACCCGCCCCGCGCGAAGCAGGGATTCTGCGACGCGTACCGGATCCGCGCTCACGCCCACTTCGTCCATCGACGCGTCGACCAACTTCTGCCAGGCGGCCCTATCGGTGAGCAGCCGACCCATGGCGTCGCGCGCCAAATGAAAGCTCGGATCATCACCAAGCGCTTTTTCGTACGTCTCGAGGGCGCGCTCCGGATGCGCGAGGCGATCCTCGTAAAGTCTTCCCAGGTCAAACGCGAGATGCGAGCGCGCGCGTGCCGAATCCAGCGAATCGAGTCGAGCTTCGTATGCATCGGCCAAGCGCTGCCAATCCTTATGGGCAGCAAGAAGTTTCCGGAGGCGTTCAAACGCTGGTTCGTGATTTGGATCGACGCGCAGCGCTTCCCGGTAATGATTGACCGCGGCCTCCGAACGCGCGAGGTGCTCCTCGCACACTTCGCCCATTCGGTACGACAAGAGCACCCAATCTGGCCCCTCTTGGGTATGTTCCCGCTGCGCAGTCAACGTTGTCAGCAGATCGTCCCACCGCCCTTCTCTCGAAAAAACCCGGCCCAGTGTGGTCAGCGCGGGAATATGACCCGGCGCTCGGTCAAGAACCGACCGAAGGCGCTCGATGGCGGTATCCGTCTGGCTCAAATGCGCGTCGTATACCAGCGCGGCACGGTATAAGAGCGGCACCGCAGCGTCGGGCGAGGTGCCCGCGGCTTCGCGTTCCAGCGCTGTCACGACAATATTGAACTTCATCGCCAGCGTGCCGACGCGTTGCAGGGCCTGAAGCGCGCCCACGTTTGTCGAGTCGATCGTCAAGATTTGCCGGAACGCGTGAATCGCTGCATCCAAATCTCGCAAGTGGTCTTCACACACGCTGCCGATGCGAAACAGATAGGCTATCGCCTGGTCGCTATCGGGGTTGCGGTCCACGACTCGCTGATAGAGTTCGACGACTTCACGAAAACGCCCCGCTTCAGTGCAGAGACGGGTTAGGGCACGGAACGATGGTTCATGGTCCGGGGTGAGCCCAAGCACTTCGGCGTGCACGGCGCGGGCTTCGTCTTTGCGGCCTAGCCGCTCTTCAAGAATCTCCGCAATCCGAGCCAAGCTCGCTGCGCGCACGCGAGTATCCGACGAGGCTTCGGCCTCCGCGCGGCGCATAGCGACGAGTTCGTCCCAGCGACCACCGTGCGTGTAGATATCGTCGAGCGCGTTCACTGCCGGTTGGTGCGCCGGGTCAATCGCGAGCGCCCGCGCGAACCATGGCTCAGCTTCGGAGGCCTGCTCAGACTGCTGGGCGAAGCTTTGTCCGATGCGAAATGCCGCAGCAACCTTTTCTTTTGCATCGTTCGATCGCGAAAAAAGAGCCGCCAGAGCTTCCGCGACGGCAGCCTCTTGACCGTCGTCGGCGAGTGCCTGAACCAGGGCGCGAAGCAAAGTGAGATCGCTCGGCGCGTGCTCTGTCGCGATCTTCAGCGCGGCGACGGCCGCATCGCGATCGCCCAGCTTGTGCTGCGCAAGCGCGGCGATGTGAAACTGCGCATGCGCACGATCGTTCGGGTCGCCGGATTGGTTCGCCTCGCGCATGAGCGCGGTGACCAAACGCTGCCATTGTCGGCTCGAATGACTAAGTCGTTTGAGAGACCATAGCGCTCCGGGCGCCTGGCCATCCATGGAAAGCGCTGCTTCGTAGAGCTGAGCCGCTTCGGCTTCCTCATCGACTTTGGTCTCCACGATATTTGCCCGCATCGCCACGAGCGCAGCGCGATGTTTCGCGTCTTGCTTGATCGCATTCGCCTGCCGCTCGAACGCGTCGCTCAACCTCGGCCAGTCTTCCGCCCGACGCTCGCATCGCTCCACTGCCTTCAGCACCGACAGGTTGGTGGGGTCGAGCTCCTGGGCTTGCAGGTAGACGACGCGCGCGTCATCGGGCTGGCCCAACGTCGCCTCGAGCAAGCGCCCCTTGTGCAACAAGAGGACGGCTCGGTCCTTGGGGTTGGGCGTAATCGGGATTTCCAGGTCAAACGTGCGGAGCGCGGTCCGATATTTCCCGCGCGCGATCAACACACGACGCGCCCCGCGAAGCGACGGTCCGTGGTCGGGAAGCAGCTCCGTCGCTCGCTGATAGTGGTCCGCGGCTCGCTTCAGATCGCGGAGGGGATGCTCATAGAGGCTCGCGATCTCATAGTGCAAGCGAGCCGCCCGTCGCTCCCCTGGCTTTTGAGCGAGCTCACGCTGACACATATGGAGCAGCTCGTTGGCGTCCCGGAGAGAAGCGTTTCGGATTTCGTCGGCTTCGGGATGAACGGCTTCGCTCGGCGCCACCTGGGCTTCCATGGGGACGGTTTCGGCGATTCGTTTTTTCGCGGTCGGCGCGTCTTCGATGCCCTGTGGGGACTTCTTCGGGTCGTCGCCGACGGGGACGACGGGTTGGGAGTGCATCGCTTTTGTTTTTGCCCGGGCCTTGCGCGGCGCCGCGCGCTTTTTCTTTTTCGCGGGCGCCTTCGCCGCAGCAGACCCTTTTCGAGCCGCGGCTCCGTTGGTGGGCGACGATGGATCCGGAGGAGAAGGTTGACCCGAGGGCGCCGACGGTTCGGCGACCGCAGCTTGCGAACGAACCACCACCGCGGGAGCGGACGGGCGCGACGGCAAAGGAGGAGGCGCGGAACCGCGGTTCCAGCCCGGAGGCGGGGGCGGAGGGGTACGCGACGATCTCGCCCCCTCACCCGCGGGGCGTACTTTCGCTCCGTCGCCTTCTTTGGGCGACGGCAGAACCGATTGCACTTTGGTGGTGACGACTTCTTCGGCGGACAGGTCGTCAAGATCGAGCATCGGAACCGACTCATCCGCGCGGATCCGCCCCGTGTCCTCACGTCGTTCTTTGCTCACTACTCAGAATCATACGCTGATTCAGGGGTTGGTGGCGACTCGATCCCACAAATTGGTGAGGCAGGGGGTGTGGGTGCTGCCCACACATTCCCGAATGGCGTATCCACGCGGCACTCGCCTACAGCGCACATCGTTTGGTTTGATACAGTTCTGCGCGCTAGGAGACTGGTGTCAAACGCGGACCGAGGATCGCGCAGCGCCGGTAGGCCAGTCGTCGCGTCCGCGAACCGAGGAAATGCCGAAGCATGTTCGAGCG